>NZ_JAMXXL010000002.1:0-183803 GCF_024129685.1 Acinetobacter lwoffii
GAAATAGACGGAAACGATTTGGTCTAAGAATGAATTTAATTGCTGGAATGGTGAACTGGACGCTCTTAAATTAACTTTCGCAAGAGATCTAGTATTTTTGATTTGTAATATCTATATTGAGATCAGAGAAAAATTCCGCGAATGTCTTATCGCTAAAATTTAAAACATAACCAGATTCCATGCCTAAAATTTTTTCAATTTTTCTTTTTTCCATATGCCCTAATGATGACATTATTAACTCCAAAAAAATAAGGGCTGATTACTCAGCCCTTATCTTATACCGCTTCTTGCTTAATCAACAAAGAATTAAGTCAACTGAGCAGCAGCAATTTTCTTGGTATCAACGTCTTTAGCAGCGTTAGTATATTCGCTCATCTTGTCAAAGCTTAAGTATTGATAGATGTCAGCTGACATGCTGTCAATTTGAGCTGCGTACTGTTGGTATTCTTCTGGAGAAGGTAATTTACCCAATACAGCAGCAACAGAAGCAAGTTCAGCAGAAGCCAAGTAAACGTTAGCACCTTGACCTAAACGGTTCGGGAAGTTACGAGTAGAAGTCGATACACAAGTCGTGTTCGGCGCTACACGTGCTTGGTTACCCATACATAATGAACAACCTGGCATTTCAGTACGCGCGCCAGCTTTACCATAAATGTTATAGAAACCTTCTTCCATCAACTGATGTTCGTCCATACGCGTAGGTGGAGCAATCCACAAACGAGTTGACAACGCACCACCAGGAACTTTCTCTAACAATTTACCAGTCGCACGGAAGTGACCGATGTTCGTCATACAAGAACCAACGAATACTTCGTCAATTTTCGCGCCTTGAACATCAGAAAGAAGTTTCGCATCATCTGGATCGTTCGGGCAGCAAAGAATAGGTTCTTTGATGTCTGCAAGATCAATTTCATACACTTTGGTGTATTCAGCATCAGCATCCGCTTTGATCAGGCTTGGGTTAGCCAACCATTTTTCCATGTTCTCAACACGACGAGCCATAGTACGCGCATCGCCATAACCTTCAGAAATCATCCACTTCAACATGGTGATGTTTGAACGAAGGTATTCAGCAACTTTCTCTTCAGAAAGCGTAATAGAACAACCAGCAGCTGAACGTTCAGCAGAAGCATCAGAAAGTTCGAATGCTTGCTCAACAGTCAGGTCAGTTTCCATTTCTGTTAAGTCGATCTCAAGGATACGACCAGAGAAGATGTTTTTCTTACCTTTCTTCTCTACAGTTAAGTCACCTTCCTTAATTGCGTAGTAAGGAATTGCATGTACAAGGTCACGTAGAGTGATACCAGGCTGCATTTTACCTTTGAACTTCACAAGTACAGATTCAGGCATGTCTAATGGCATAACACCAGTTGCTGCAGCGAACGCTACAAGACCAGAACCCGCCGGGAATGAAATACCGATTGGGAAACGAGTATGCGAGTCACCACCAGTACCAACAGTATCTGGAAGAAGCATACGGTTTAACCAAGAGTGAATAATACCGTCACCTGGGCGTAAAGACACACCACCACGGTTCATGATGAAATCGGGAAGCGAGTGTTGCATTTGAACGTCAACTGGTTTTGGATACGCAGCTGTATGACAGAAAGATTGCATAACAAGGTCAGCAGAGAAACCTAGGCAAGCCAAGTCTTTCAATTCGTCACGCGTCATTGGACCTGTTGTATCTTGCGAACCAACAGTAGTCATCTTAGGTTCACAGTAAGTACCTGGAAGTACGCCTTGACCTTCAGGAAGACCACAAGCGCGACCAACCATCTTCTGAGCTTGAGTGAAACCTTTGCCAGTTGCAGCAGGTTGAACCGGAGTACGGAACATTGTAGATACTGGAAGACCTAAAGCTTCACGAGCCTTAGTCGTCAAACCACGACCAACGATCAGGTTAATACGACCGCCAGCACGTACTTCGTCTAGAAGTACTGGAGTTTTAAGTTCAGCTTCAGCGATTTGCGCGCCGTCTTTGAACGCAGTTACTTTAGCAGCAGCGTGATCGATCTTAAGAACGATTTCGTCGCCCATGTTCATGTTAGCAACATCGATCTCGATCGGTAACGCACCAGCATCTTCCATCGTGTTGAAGAAAATTGGAGCGATTTTAGAACCTAGGCAGTAACCACCGTCTTTTTTGTTCGGGATGTGCGGAATGTCATCACCGAAGAACCAAAGTACAGAGTTAGTTGCAGATTTACGAGATGAACCTGTACCAACAACGTCCCCCACGTAAGCAACCTGGTTGCCTTTCGCGATCAATTCTTTAATCTGGTTAAGTGGACCCACTTCACCAGGAACTTCTGGATTGATCCCGTCACGTACGTTTTTCAACATTGCATTTGCGTGCAATGGAATGTCTGGACGGCTCCAAGCGTCTTGTGCAGGTGACAAGTCGTCAGTATTGGTTTCGCCAGTTACTTTGAAAACGGTCAGTTTGATTTCTTCAGGAACGTCTTTACGGCTAGTGAACCATTCAGCGTCAGCCCAAGACTGCATAACTGCTTGAGCATTTGCGTTACCAGCTTTTGCTTTATCAGCAACGTCATGGAATGCATCAAATACAAGAAGCGTTTTTTTCAATGCTTCAGCTGCAAGTTCAGCAAGCTCAGCATTGTCTAAAAGTTCAACTAAAGGTGCTACGTTATAACCACCAAGCATAGTACCTAGTAAGTAAACAGCACGTTCTTTAGAAACGAGTGGAGAGGTTGCTTCGCCTTTTGCCAATGCAGCTAAGAACGCAGCTTTTACATATGCAGCTTGGTCAACACCTGCTGGTACACGGTTTTCAAGCAAATCTACCAAGTATGCTTCTTCACCAGCTGGCGGGTTTTTTAGTAGTTCAACTAATGCAGCTGTTTGGGCATCGTCAAGTGGCTTCGGTGGGACTCCGAGTGCGGCACGTTCTTCAACGTGTTGGCGGTAAGCTTCTAGCACAGTGTTATTCCTCTTTTTTAAAAAATTACTTATGAATTCCTGCTTATTCCAAGCTTCATAAATAATATGGACTCCGAAATTTTACTAAATTTCCAGTTAAAAGTTAATGCAACTCAAGTGTTTCTTCGTGATGCTCGTTATTTTATAACTAAATGATGCTCTTAATGATTATTCCATAATCAGTTCCAGCTTACACCACACGAAACAAGCCCATAAATAGGCCCTTTTAACTGAATTTAATGCATAAAAAAGGCAACCGTGATGTTGCCTGATTTGAAGTTAAAAAGATACTCCACCTTAGTGTACAGTGGTCGAGTTTAAATACTGCTGATATGAGTCTCGGCAGCCTTGGAATTTCACCACGCATTCATCTTCATAGGTGGTACTGTGATTATTGCTGGCAAAGGAAATATCAACCTGATAAAGCTTTTTATCTTGTTCTAGCATCTTCTTTAAAACGACTTTGTCACCGACGCTGAGTACATAGCGACTGCTGCCAATAATGACCACACCTTCTTCATCTTCCAGCAGCAGATCAGAATGATGCAAATATCTTACGACTTCCATATTGTGCTACTCCTCGGTTAATTGGAGTTAAATTCATTATTCAATATAAAGATAAGTATTTCTATATTTTAGATTTAGAAATTGTCACAAAGTGTGCATTTTTCTTAGGCTATTTTTATTATTCGGTCTTTTGAAGATGCGTATATTTAAATACGTTTAATGGGAAATATGGGTTGGATAATTTTATCCAGATATAAAAAAACCGTCCCTTAGAACGGTTTGTAATCTGGTAATTCATCATGCGGTGTCGCAATACACTTTGCAGTAAATTCAGCACGGACTTTTTCACGTGCTGCTTTTACATCTCCCTTAATCTCTTCGGCTGGAATTGCATAGACTTCATCAATAATATTCAGGATAAAACCTTTGGTGGTTTCATCGTCGATCTTGTTGGCATGCTCGATTGCTTTTTCTTTCTCAATCGCGTTCTGACGATCCAGCATAATAGTACGCGCCGCATTTCCAACACTTCGACAATAACCTTGCCACTGCTCTTCAGGGGTTAAGGGTTTCTTCTCGGCACAACCGGCCAGCGCCAGCATAAACGATAAAGCCAATAACTTTTTCATGAATTTCTCCTTCCGAGGGGCAATATAAAAGATCGAGGAAGATTTGTCATTTCAAAATGCCAGTTGTATGGAATTAAAAAAAGCCCACTTATGGGCTTTTTCATTTTGTGTGATTAGGGTCTGTTGACATTTCAAGTATAGAATTTACCCGATAAAGGTAGCCAAATAAATATACAAGCTAATGCAACTGCCCCCTCATAGCTACACTTTAGCTTATCATATCGTGTTGCTATTCCTCTGAACTGCTTTAACCTACAAAATGCATTCTCAACTAAGTGTCTGATTTTATATAAATACCAATCCATATGATCATTATTTGACTGAGTATTTGATTTTCTTGGAATATTCGCTTTAGTTTTTTTCGCAGATATTTGTTCTCTTAATGATTCAGAGTCATATCCTTTGTCTGCACAACATACTTCCGTTTCACTCAAATCAAGTTTTTCAATCATTTTAGGAGCAATCTTGACATCATGTATCGTTCCATCGGAGATAATAATTTCGATTGGATTGCCATCCGCATCAACAGCTAAGTGTATTTTAGAACTATTTCCACCAATGCTTTTAGAAATATCCTGATCTTTTATTCCAGCAGAATGTTGGTGTGCCCGAACATGACTACCATCAATAAAAACCCATTCCATATCAGCACTTGAAGAAATTAATTTAAATATTTTCATTAATTTATCATTTTTACACCAACGATTATATTTTTTAAAGATTGAGTTATACGAACCAAATTCTTTAGGCAAATCACGCCATGGGCAGCCTGTTCTTATTCTATAAAGTATTGCTTCGACAAAATTTCTCAAATTAGATTTGAAATAGATATCAAAATTTCGGAAAATAGAAAGTAACTTAGACCAGTGTTGATCATTCAGCATTGTACGAGGCATAGCGAGAAGTAAATTTAGTTTGGCGATTAAATTTTACTTTCTCGCTATTTTTTTGAACAGTAAATGTCAACAGACCCTAACCACATGAGGCCTGAATAATTTTTTTGCTTGCAGGATCTACGGTTACAGTCACTCTTTCTTCGCGATAATCCATAGTCACCGCTTGACCCGGTTCGACCATACGTACAATTTGTGCCTTGGTTTTCTGCTTAATTTGCGCTTCAGTCAAATTAGACTGACCGACCAACGCTGTCGTCTGATCAGCAATACATTTAGGTTGATTCATGTGTAGTAATTCCCACTCCTCAACCACCTGACCATTCTTTAAATGGCAATATCCGACCTGACCATTGCTTTCAGTACGAATCTCAAGCTTGCCACCCTGATTGACACAATAAGCGCTTGCAGGATTCGCTGAACCTATTTTAGGAGCTTCCGTCCCAGATTGCGGCGTGGTGGTACATGCACTTAAAGCAACAGCCAGCAAACCGAACAGCATTGTTTTTTTCATGAGAGCCTATTCTTCTTCAATAATTCTTCACCAATTTAGCATATTTCCTTGTTCTTGCCAGACACAAGTCTGTGTACATTTTTAACCGTGCCTTTTCATTAAAGAATGGAAATAACATCTTTGTGAATTAACGACTTCAACGCTATAAACTTTTTCAATAAAAAAGATAAACAGAAGAGAAGAACCTCTACAAAATACGAAAATTCCGGATAAATCGCCTGAACTAAGTGATTATGCATTTCAATAGCATTGCATTGTCATTACATAATTCAAATATGACTTCACTTTTAGATTTGTGATATGTGCTGGATTGATTTAATATTTGATTGAATTTTAAACTTTCTATTGGCATGACAGACGATCCTCAACTCTCCCTCAGGGAATATCTTGCTACAGTTCAGGAAGTGGTCAAACTCACTTTCGATACACCGGTATGGGTTAAAGCCGAGATTCGTAATCTAAGTATTAAAGCCGGCCATTATTATCTGGAGCTGGCAGAAAAAGAAGCCGACAGTGATCAGGTCATCGCCAGTTGCCGAGCGACTATCTGGAAATTCAGTGCCCAGAAAATTGTCACGCAGTTTGAACGTGAAAGCGGAATTGAGCTGAGTCGTGATTTGAAAGTGCTGATTAAAGTCAAAGCTAATTTCGATCCGCAGTATGGTTTTTCTTTAAATATCGTTGAAATTGACTCAGGCTATACTCTGGGAGATATTGCCCGGCGTTATCAGCAGATTGTTGAGCGGTTGACGACTGAAGGACTGATTCAGCGCAATAGAAACTTGCCCAGCCCTTTTGACCTGAACCGGATTCTGGTGATTGCTCCCGAAAATGCAGCAGGCCTGGGAGATTTTAAAAAAGATGCCGATGCACTGCAGCGTGCGCAGGTGTGTGAGTTTATCTATCACAGTGCGACTTTTCAGGGAAATACCGCCCCGCAAAGTATTATGTACAGTCTGGCACAAGCGCTCAAACAATGGGCACAGACTTATAATACCGCACCGGATCTGATTGTGATTATACGAGGTGGTGGCGCAGTCAATGATCTGGCTTATTTGAATGATTATGATCTGGCTGCCCTGCTCTGTAAACGTTCGGTACCGGTCTGGGTCGGCATCGGGCATGAAAAAGACCGTACCATTCTGGATGAGATTGCGCATCGCTCCTTTGATACTCCGAGTAAAGCCATTGCCGGAATCCGCAATCATATCTTTGAACTGACCCAGGATATTCTGAATTATCTACAGCGCATTCAGCGTTTATCCCAGCAACAGATTCAAGCTTATCAAAATCAGAATGATCAATTTTTGAAACTGATTCAAAGTCTGGCCAACAACCAGATTATGGATGCGCTGCAACGTCTGCAACAGATCAAGGCCAATACTACCAGTCTGGCCCAGCAGCATACCCAGCTGATTAATCAGCAGCTTGATGCCCTGATGCGGGAAACGCTACTACAAAATCCTAAACATGTTTTATCCAAGGGTTATGCCATCGTGCGCCAGCAAGAACATGTGGTTGCCTCTATTCAACAGATTCAGTCCAGCGATCTGGTTGAAGTCGAATTACATGACGGCATTTTTTCAGCACAACTTATACAGGTACTTCCTCATGAATCATGATACTTTGAGCTTCCAACAAGGCTATGACATCTTGAAAAAGAATGCGGAATTGCTCGAATCTCAGCAAGAACCGGATATTGATAACTTGATGAAAATCGTGGAAGAATCCATGACCGCCTATAAAGCTTGCAAGGCACGGGTTGAAGCAGTTCAAACTGCGTTAAATGATACTTTTAAAGATTAATTGGATGTCATTTCAAATATTAGCTTAGACTATTCTGCTAGATTGAGTTGACATAAAAGCTCTCATTCATGGGGGCTTTTTTATTAAGTGAAAAAAATCATTTCAATGACTATTTAAATTTTCTAGATGGGGATTTTGATCAATCCGCCCAATTCTAAATGGGAAATATTGTATTTTCATTCTCATCCACCAGACGATAAAAGCCCAATATTGAATTGGGCTTTTTATTACTCTTCAATTTCTATAGGATCACCGTCTTCAGGGCGAATATGACGCGTCCCATCATCCGCAGGATCAACACTTGACCCATCTTTGGTAATAGCATTGTACATTTCATCCTCTTTCTTATCATCGATAAATTCTTCATCTTCGAAATCCTGAGGTTCACTATCGTCGTCAAAGTTCAAAGGCTTTTCTTCATCTATCATGGCGATCCATCTCTTATTTAACCAATAAAATATCATGCTCAAATATTTGAAAGATTCATTCAATAGTCAACGATGATCATTTGTGTAACTGAATAAACATAATAGGAATTGGAACATTACTTTCCTATCGACAAAAAAATGCCTCCTTAGGGAAGGAGGCTGAAATTGGAAAGAAACTACAGCGATAGAATCTATTCATGCATTATATATAAACTTATAATTTATACATTAGCATAATATTACATTAATTTTTCAATTAAAAAGCCCGCTTACTTTTTCAAATAAGCGGGCTAGTGCTGTAGTCATTTTCTTCGTATTATTTGCGTCTTCTTGTTTTTGCAAAATGAATATAGCACTGTGAATTTACCAATAAAGTATAGAGAGTATTAATAAACTGTTTTCTTACATTTGCTTTAAGTTACTTTTCGTTCAGTAAGCTATACATATTAAAAAAGCCCATCTTTCGATGAGCCTTCCCCTTTATCACTTTTGCGCTGATTTAGGTATGTTGTCAAAGTGAGCAACGACTAGAGAATAATTAAGTTATTGATAAAAATATATAAATATCCCAGCATTATATAAAGAAACTATCGTTTTATAAAAAATAACTATACTTGTTAAATTGATTGACGATTTTAACCTTCAACGGCACCTTATAGCTGACTTAATTTACTAGACATATAAGTTAAAAATAACGTCTTATCCTGAAAATCAGGCATTTCAAACACCCAAAAAATGTAATTTTTAGATCTCAATTTAAGTTTCACATTCACGGCCTTTACTTGAATCATTGCATCCTCATGCTGCATTTCTGCGAATAATTCTAAAATCAGCGCAAAGAATCTCAGTTTGTTGACTGTGTTGTATTTTGTTGGTTTATATATTCTCAAGGCTTCAGAATATATAAGCTCGCACCATTCATTTCCATCTTCATCATCCATTAGCTCTCATTTAATTATTTAAAATAGATCACGAAGTAGGTTTATAACATGGTGGCTATAATTAAACTGCTTTTAATCTGAATATTAAAATTATAAGTTTTTAGAAAATAAAAAAGCCCATCATTCGATGAGCCTTTTTGGGAAATATATCGTGAAGACTAAGCTGCAAATTCTTGCAGTACAAATCGTTTTACACTTTCATCAAAGTCAGGTTTTGAAAGAGCAAGCTTGCCATTTTTCATAGTTTTATAACAATAACTCGCTGCTACTCCCATACCAACCAAAGTCAACAACTTCATTGCTCACCTCTTTACTGGGAAGATTTGAATACAAAGTTATCATTCAAATTTGTAGTTTTCCAACTCAGTTTCGATTGTTTTCTGTACTACATGTTAATGAATGTATGAATAATAAATGAAAACCTGCCGTATGATGCGTTTGCTTAAAGTCTTTCAACTAGTGGTTAATTTGCGTATCTATCCAGTTAAGGAAATTTTCCTTATTACTGAATTCTGGCATAGACCCTAAATTTATAGTTTCTTTAGCACCAAATTTTCCAGCGACAGTATTCGGTGCTTGAACTCTGAAATCCAGAGGATCACTTTCATGTAGAGTTCTAAAATATTCTACCGCTTTATCAAATTCACTTTTATCCTTAAAACCTGGTCGTTCCTTTAAAAAGTCATAAACTTGTTCTAGAGCTGGTAGATAATTATTTTTAGGCATTCTGTTTTCTCTAAAATGATGAGTTTTATGATGAAGACCTATTTTGAATGAATAATGATAAGAATATTCCCTTATTTCTTAGAGTTTATGTAAATCATGATGATTTGAGAGTTAAATCCAAATTCTGGAATAACCTGATAAAAAAATGAGCGTAAATATACACTCACTTTTACTACATTTTCTAATGCATGCTTAACTGACTGGCATTGCTCTAAAATAAGGTCTGTTTTATCGAACAAAGTGCAAATGTCAGCTGCTCTATCAGCAAAGATCAGATGTTTTTAAATACGTCACTTTAAGGTTCAAGCCTAATTAACGCTATGAATATCAAGTTCATCATTGGTGGTCAATACAATAGAAGCCAAAATTGGAATGCCCAAAATGAAAGGTACAGCGAAAATCCATAGAACTACGGTTACATCAGATTTAAAGAAAAATTGAATGGCTAATGCAGTCAAAATAAGTACAGAAAATAGAATCGCAGCAAAACGGATGATAAATTTAGTCGACATGCGAAGATGCTCTTATGCGTGAAATCGTATTTTCAATATACACCTATTTTTATTATGGGTTTATTGATTTTCAGTCTGTTATTGCATGTTTTAATTGATTTTCTATATGTGATAGCTGACTCATGCGACGAGCAGTTTTCTTCAGCATAAAAGCTGCCCCTAAGTTCTTTCTCTACTCGTAACTCTATTGTCATATATGGATAGGGATTGAATTTAGATATCAATGCTTCTGCTGACTAATACATCAATCTACTTTATAGCCAATAAAATCTGTGTGCTGTCTCATAATAAAAAAGCCCTAAAATTAGGGCTTTTTTATTCGGATTAGAATCGCCAGTTATAGAACAAGTCAATCGCACGCTCTAAAGACTGACTCGCTTCTAAATACAGACGCTGATTTACCTGATAACGTAAAGTCAGCTTATTCACTGGTGTGAATACCCCGACCCCATAGCGCAGATATAAATCCGGCGTAATATAACCGGTCACAGAAACCTGGGTATCATCTCCTGTACCTTGAGCATCCAGAGCTAGACCAGTTAAGCCAAAACTGCGCCCGATCTGGTTGGTCAGTGCGCGGGTGCTACCCAAGCCCAGACTAATCCCCGCAGCAGCGATCGTATTATTCACATCGGATCTAAATCCTTCAGCCTGGCTTAAACCAGATACACCCTCATTAACACGACCGGTAATCAAGGCATTCAAGGCTTCCTGTTCTGACAAGCCCGCATCATTATAAATCTGAATACTTGGACTCGATGCCGTCCCTGTTACCCGTACCCCGACCGTACTACCCTGAACCGATTTATTAGCATCAATGTCCAGTGTCGGATTAGTAAGTTCACCATTAAAACGGGCGATAGCACGATTCAGGTCCAGACTTTGGCCATAGGCTTCGATTTTCACTCGTTGTGATACCCCAATTGCACCATTGGCACGCATTGCGGTTTCCAGCCCCCGCTGTGACAGATTGACTCGACCCAAGAGTGGAATACGACTGTCAAAGCCCTGAAAGATCACCTGATTCCCTAAAGAAACGGCGACATCTGCACGGATATCCCAAGGACGTGCAGACTTCAAGATCGCTAGCTGATCATCACCTTCACGCACGACACGTACATCTGAAGATAAACCGACTACAGGTTCTGAGGCTTCAGGCATTGAAATCAGCGCACGTGGTACATCGACTGTGCCACTCAGACTCAGTTTTTTATTAAATGGATACATGTCCAGGGTCAAATCAGGTGTCACCACAGCGGTAATTAAAGGGGCCTGACGAATCAGCAGATTATCACCTTGCAGTTTTAACTGCACTCGCGGATCGCCTTTCCAGTCGACCGATCCGGTTAATTTACCCACACCACGACCACTGTTAAATGCGCCATTGATGCTGGCAGAATTCTGACGTATGGATGAATAAAGTTGTACATTGGTCAGATTCACTGGTAAGGAGATCATGCTAATCGAAGCATCTTTAACCCGAACCTCACCTTCAAGCAAAGGATCCGTTAAAGTTCCGCTAATTTTTCCGGCATAAGATAAAATCCCGTCCAGATTACGGATGTCCTGAATAAATGGCTTAAAGACCTTGAGCTGTACCTGGTTAAAGGCAATTTCGCCACGCATCGGTTTACTGTCCCGATATGGATCAATGATGACATTGGCATAGCCGGTTCCGATATCTGGTGTTTTGACATCCAGACGAAGCTGCAAGCCATCTGCCACACTTTTTGCGACCAACCCGACTTCATCATATTTGAGTGTAGAACCCAAATAATCTGGATCTTCAGAAGATAAGCCCACCACACCATTACGCGTCACCAGACGTGCGTCGATTTTAGGTTTGGCGCCTTGTGCCCAAGCAGCCTTGGCATAACCATTGACTTTACCCGTCAATGCCAATCCATCAGGCAGGAATGCACTGAAGTCTTCCAGATCAAGGTTTTGAGTAATAAAAGAGGCACTGCCACGGGTTTTGTTGACCCGAATCGGCTGATCAAAACACAACTGGCTTTGCTGACTCATCCAGCAATGAGCACCAACAAACAGATCCGATTGAGCACTGTTATAAATCACTGCTGCATTTTGACGTTGCACCAGACGGGCACGTAAAGAGTCGAAATCACCTTTTTGAATCTGACCCAGCCAGTTATTCTGGGCATTAAAGCCACCGGCGAGCTGTACAAAGAATTTTGATAGGCGGTTTTCTGCCTGCACTTTGAGAATGTGTGCAGCACGGGTACCGGCCAGTGATATCTCACCGCGTACAATCTCGCGTGAACCGCTACGCAGGCGATCCATTGTCGCGGTCAATAAAGTTGGTGTGCTTAGCGATGTCGGCAACTGTCCGCGAACACGAACTTTCTGCACACTAAACAGGTTTTTAAAGGCAAAATTGTCGATAGACAAGTTGGCCGAAGCCTGCAACCGCGGCTGCGCCTGCATATTGATATAGCCTTGTGCACGACCTCTTAAGCCCGGATACAATTCAAACAGTGCTGGCGCATTCACTTTCAATTGAAGATTCTGTGCATTACCGGTCGCCTGAATCTGGTTGCTCGCATAAGACAAGAACAGGTTATTGGCTTCAAACTGCTCTGGTACAAAACCGCGCTGGTTTGAATTGATGATGACCGATAAATTACCTGTACCACGTACTGGCTTGTTATTCAGCATGCCGGCCAGATTTAAACGTTGAATCTGAATGCGTTTTAAAGCATCTGACCAAACGCCTTGGGTTTGCACATTGCCTGACAATTCACCTTTCAGTTTGGCATTAAAATATTGCGGCTTAAAGCGGATTAAGGATGCATTGATATCCCAGCCAATGCCATTCGCCAGATTGACCAGACCACTCGCATTAATCTTGCCAGCCACACCATCATGACGGAATTCATTTATCTTCAACATTTCCGGGGTGCCTGAAACGCGCAGTTTCAGCATACCCTGACTGGCTTTAAGCTGGCTGGCATTTAAAGCACCATCATAATTGACCGCGTAACCTTTAAATCCGCCACCCGCTTTTTCATTATGGAATAACAAGGCAATGGTACTGTTACCGGTCAGACGTACGGTTTCATTTTGCTCTGCCAGTCGTCCGGTCAGGTCGACATTATTGAGTTTAATAATCTGCTGATTCGGTTGCGCATAACCATTGGCTTTAACCTCGCCATTCAAACGATCTACCGGTGAAGCTGCGGCAATACTTTGAGTATTCAAATTTTTGGCATTTAATACCGCGGTCCATTTTAACTGACGTTTTTCCTGTGGCAGTTCAATCCGTGCATTGCCACTTAAGCTGCCTGCCTGTGCATTGGCACTATAATTAAAACTTGTAACATTCAGGATATTCTTGTTCAGATTGAGCTTAGCTTGGTACATGCCTGCAGGCAGAAGTCCTTCTTCATGCTGCTCGACTTTAGTGGCCACATGAATATTCTGCTGACCTTCGACCAATGCCAATTTGACATCGCCAGACTGACTGCTGAGCCAGCCCACGTAAGGTACGGCGCGATCAATATTTTTCCAGGCAACATCCAGTAGCATCGGTTGTACTTTATTGCCTTTGACCGGGTTTTGATCCAGCTTCAGATTCCAGCTTTCATAACGGTCGAAATCAACCAGTCCGGTAAGGTGCAGGCCATTTTCCAAGTTACCTGCAGAAGCGATATTGGCATCTAGACTTGGCGGCAAGAAATCTTGAACCACAAGCGGAATACGTTCATGTTTAGGATCAATCCCGTTCAAACGCCCAGCCAGATCCCAGCTGACCCGGTCTTTCCAGCCTACTGTCCCGGCAAGGCTAACTGCACCTTTCATCAACTGACCATTCAGATCGGTAATATTCAGCTGATTGACCAGATCGGTATACATCACTGCACTATACTGCCCTTGCGGAATATTTTCCCCAATCAGGTCAGTCTGGACGTTCAGGTCCAGACGCTTGATATCGCCATTAAACTCGGCAATGCCGTCTTTGGTAAACAGTTTCTGTTCGGCCAGAATAGGCCAGTGATAATCCTTGAACTTCAACTCGCCGCGCATTGGTACCTGAGGACGCATCGGATGCACGATAACCCAACCCGTTAATAAATCAGGCGTATTGGTTGCTACGCCAGCCTGAATCGTGTCCAGTGTTCCGCGTGCCCGCACCTGAATATCATGAATATTCAGGCTGTCTCTTAAGGAAGGCAGATTAACGATGCCCGTGGCATCTAGCGGATATTTTCCTTCAAACTGCATTTTACCCCTGGCTTCACGTACCGACAGATAGCCCATATCCATCCGGGAATCTTCAAAATTTAATTCGGTGCCGGACCAGAGTGCCTCATTTAATTCGATATTATAAAAATCGACTGCATTGGTCTGGGTTTTAATCACCAGATGATCCAGCAGTAAATGGTCAACGCGCAAAATAAAAGGCAAACGGATGGCATTAAACTTGAACGGTTCGCCCGTTGATGGTCGCTTGTTAATAATTTGCAGATTAAGGACATCGGCTTCAGTCAGATGAATTTCTTTTTTGACAATCGCGCGCCAGCCTAGCTTGACATCAGCACGATCAATTTTGACATCGACCGGTTTCAGGCTGACCAGCACATTTTTAAGAATAATCCCGCGCCATAAATTGCCGCCTTCATATTCATATTGAATAATTTGCTGGCGTTCTAGCACCTGATCCAGCAGAAATTTACTGCCCTGATTGGTCGAAAACAGTAGTGCCAGCACAGACAGCAGAAAAATCAGCGAAAAAAGCACCGACAATAGGATGCTTCTGAATATACGGCGCTTTTTCGGCACAACGCTATCTTGTGGTTGTTGTTCTGGCTGTGGTTGGTTCTCGACCATGATCTACCCAAATAACTATTTTTTAAAATGATGTTTTATAACTGTGATCCAATAAAGAAATGTAAACGAATCGGATAATTGTCATCAGACAGTCCAGTCGCAACATCTATACGTATTGGCCCAATCGGTGAAGCCCAACGCACACCCACACCCGCACCATATTCGGTCGGATTACTGAATTCTTTATTATAGGCATTTCCGGCATCTGCAAAGACCGCAGCACGCCAGCCTTCCTTAAACTGATAATTATATTCTAATGAAGCCACGCCCAAGGCCTGACCCCCTACTTTAAAGTCGTCAATTTCCGGAGAAAGGCTCTTGTAGTCAAAACCGCGGATACTCTGGTCACCACCGGTGAAATATCTCAGGTTATACGGTACTTTGGCAAAATCTTCAGTGAAAATATAGCCCGCGTCGGCACGTCCAACAAATTGATGGTCTGCATTTTCACCCAATGAATAGATAAAACGCCAGCCTGCATTCACAATGGCCATATCTGCATCAGACAATAAAGCCTCGCTGCCCAGTTCAATCTTATAGGTCTGTTTGAAGCCTTTGGTTGGGTTGACCCGACGATCGCTCTCGGTACGTGAAACTTCATAACCGACTAAGAGCGATTGCTGTTCATCTTCGGTATTAAAGCGAAAAGCTTCTGGAATCTGATTAAAGTCGACAGAACCATCCTGCTTCAAACGATCCAGACGGTAACGTGCGCCAAAAGTCCGTTGCCAGCTACCACGTGGATTCTTGATAATCCGGTCTGCACCTAAGACTGCCGATTCAATCAACAGGCCTTCACCCTGTGCGACACCTTCACGCTCTTCACGCTCATACCCCCCCACAATACTGACATAGTCATTCAGCGGATGGTGATAGGGAATGTTATAACGTCCATCAATGGATTGGCGGATACCTGATAGCTCCATGTTGGCATCAAACGAATGTCCACGCTTGTTCACAATGGCACGACGATATTGACCACGTAAACGGATATCGGTATCTGTGCCATAACCCAGACCCACTTCAGCACTGTTTAAACGGTCTGCATTTAAAGTCACAATCACTGGAATCTTTTTCTCTTCCCGTGCCTGTACTTTTAAACGATCCTGTTCATTCTCTTTGGTTTGCTGCTCAACCCGCAAAGTTCTTAAATTTGCACTTTCCTGATCGCGGCTACCGGCAAACTGGTCTTCATCTACGACATTCTGGGTTACCTCCTGAGAAGAGGATACTGAGCGAGCTGGTTGCATCGTAGCAGCCTGATCTTCAGTCCGTTTCTGTTCTTCAATCAGGCTTTGAATATCGGGTGCCAGTTCCAGCTCTTTATCGAGCGGATCGGGGCGAATCGCATCCACCAGGGTATAGTTGAAATAGCGTGAGTTGGTCAGGTTATTGGCCAGGCTATTCACCCGCCAGAAGGTATAATCTGCACCATCTGTCCAGGGAACCAGACTTTCCAGTACGTCTCGGTCCAGCGGAAATTCCTTTTCAGGATCGCTCATTCTGAACTCGACATTGCCTAATTTATAACGTTCACCCGTTTCAAAACGCAGGTTCACATCGGCAGTATTTTGTGGCTGGGCAATCTTCACATCATGCAGACGCCAGAATGAATCAAAATAACCGTTGTTATTGGCTGCTGTGGTAATGCGTGTCTTGGTTTTTTCATAATTGCCATGGTTGAAAATATCGCCTTCTTCCTGTTCAGGCAAAAGACTGATGACCTGGAATTGTGGCTGTTCCGCACCCTCTCCAGTAAATTCAATATTTTGACTGCTGATCAGGACCGGTTCATTTGGGGTCACAAAAACCCGAACCCGACTGTCAGAGATTTTTTCAAACCTGAACTGAGCATTATAATAACCCACTGCCTGCGCTGCCTGTCTGGACAAGGTGCGTAATTGCGGCAAAGCCGAATTAAAGTCGCCAAAAGACTCTTGGGTAAAACTGGATAATTTGGCTTTGACATTATTTCTTAAATTCAGATGGCCTTCAGGTACATCTTTACGATTCAGCATACCGTTGCTTTGCGCCACACCTTGCCCATTTATGATCACCACATCTGCACTAATTCGAGGAACTCTTGCGGTCATGATCTGACGTGGAGGACGGATTTTATAAAATAGCCGTTTGAACAGATTCGGACGTTTATCATCCTCAGCAACCAACTGACCCGGCACTTCTGGCAAGGTCAATCCGGCTTCATTATTTTGCACAATAATCTGGCTGTCTGCCTGAATCGATTGCATCAACTGGTCGACATTGACCGGTGCCTGATTAATTTCCAGCAGTTCTTGCTGGCTGATATCAGCCACCACCGTTTCACTGGTCTGACTATTGCGATAGTTTTGTGCTTCCTGTTTGGCTTGCTCGGCTACCTGATAAATTTCATTGGCCATATTCTGATCAATAGTCTGTACTGGTAAATCTTCCAGATCATCAAACTCGATCGGCGTAAATTCACCCAGACCAGATCCTGCATTTTGCTGTTGTTCCAGCATCAACATGCTGTCAACTGGTACTTCCGGCTCCAAGGCTTCTTCAATTTTTTCTTCCGCTTCCGTTTTGGACGTGGCCACACCCTGACGAATCGCTTCTTTGGATAGCTCGTCCACCATTTCTGCCTGAGAAATGGCCACGGGTGTTTCGGGCTGTTCAGTTTGTGCCATGCTCTGATGGGATAACATCATAAAAAATATGCTCATACACAGCTGCATACCACTATGCTGTGGTATGAGAGGCCCCATACTGCGATTTAGCATCGTTTTTTTAAAATTTTTCTTTGCAGGCATAGCAAACTCTAAACGAATACATTCTTTAATTGATTATTTGACCGAAAAATATAAGCTAAGGAGCTTAATTAATTGGTTTTTACCTTTACATGGCTGAAAGTATCTTACATGATTTTTCTCAATGTTTACGCATAACTGACATTTCTTAATAAAACTTAATGTAGCACGGCCTATATGAACAAAAATGAACATTTGTTAGCTTCTCGGCGCTTTTTACCGATGTTTCTGACGCAGTTTTTTGGTGCATTAAACGATAATGTATTTAAACAGGCGTTACTGCTGGTCATTACTTATGGCTGGATTCAACAGCAATCGGCCAGCATCAGCACTTTAAATAATCTGGCGGCTTTACTGTTTATCTTGCCCTATTTTATTTTTTCAGCCACGGCCGGTCAGATTGCCGACAAATACGAACGTTCACAGCTGATTCGCTATCTCAAGCTTCTGGAAATTGCCATTATGTTGCTGGGAACTGTCGGTTTCCTCATGGGCAATTTATGGATTCTGTTATTTGCCCTGTTCCTGATGGGCACCCAGTCCACTTTCTTTGGTCCGATCAAATATGCCATTTTACCGGAAGTGCTGAAACCGAATGAACTGATGTCCGGCAATGCCCTGTTTCAGTCTGGAACTTCTCTGGCAATCCTGTTCGGTATGATTCTGGGCGGCGCAGTCATTGCAGCTTCCGCCGGCAACCTGATCTGGATCAGTTTAACCGTCATCAGCATCGCCTTGATTGGTTATATATCCAGTCGCTATATCCTGAAACAAAGCATTCCCGCACCTGAGCTGCAAGTCGACTGGAATTTTTTTCGCACCAGCTTGCAGACCTTGAAGTATGCCAAAGGCTTACCTTTGGTTTTTACCATTTTACTGGGCAATTCATGGTACTGGTTTTATGGTGCAACCTATCTGACCCAGATTCCTCAGCTGACATTACAAAATCTGCATGCATCTGAAAATGTCGCCAGTCTGCTCTTAACCTTTTTTTCTGTCGGAATTGGTCTGGGTTCATATTTATGCCGAAAAATTGGTGGCAGTGAAGTCAATATCAAAATGGTGCCTTTTGGTGCGATTGGTCTGGTGATCTTTGCCCTGTATCTGGCCGCAAGTCTGGCCTTTGTGCCAGTACGTAGCGGCGAGTTAATCGGTCTGGCCGAAGTGTTTCAGCAAGGCTGGAGTTATTATCATGTAATGCTGGCTGTCATCTTGCTCGGAATAAGTGGTGGTTTTTATATTGTTCCGCTCTATGCCATGATGCAGGCGCATTCGCCTCGCTCACATCGTGCGCGGGTGGTTGCAGCAAATAACATTTTGAATGCCGTTTTCATGGTATCTTCTGCTATATTCTCGATTATTATTTTAAGTGTTTTAGAGCTTGATCTTAAAATACTTTTTTGTATTACCGCAGTATTGAGTGGCCTGTTTACCTTATGGCTGCTTTTCCGACTCAAACCCATGATCAAAACTGCGAAAGCACCCTTGGAGGATTAATTCATGCGTCAATATACAGGTGTCGATAAGCTGATTCATTCTTTTGATCAGGCATTACGCAGTCTCGTCCCGGGCACGACATCGGCACAACGTGAAAATCCGGCCCAACCGGTAGAAACACAATTAACGGTCAGTGATGCACGTCATGTAGCAGGTTTAATGCGGGTCAATCATAGTGGTGAGGTTTGCGCACAGGCACTGTACCATGGTCAGGCGATGACGGCTAAACTCCCGAATGTACGTCGTGAAATGGAACAGGCAGCGATTGAAGAACAGGATCATCTGGCCTGGTGTGAAGACCGCTTAAAAGAACTGGATAGCCATACCAGTCTACTCAATCCGGTCTGGTACGGTCTTTCCTTCGGTATGGGTGCAATTGCCGGGATCGCAGGCGATAAATACAGTCTGGGTTTTGTGGCTGAAACAGAACGTCAAGTCAGCATGCATTTACAACATCATATTAGCCAGTTGCCACCGCAGGATGAACGTTCTCGCCGTATTCTAGAACAGATGAATGAAGATGAACTACATCATCGAGATACAGCGTTAAACGCTGGCGGTGTAGATTTACCCGTTCCAATCAAGATCGCCATGACCGGCATTTCCAAGTTGATGACCAAAACCAGTTATTTTATTTAAATAAGACGGTTTCAGTTCGAGCCCACTCCTTTGTGGGCTTTTTAATACATCTGAAATCCTCACTGGTATCTATCAGCTCAAGAGATGGCGTCATCTTATTACTTATAAGCTCTATAAAATAATAGAGATTCCCCCACAGCTTCCTTTAATCTTTTTTGCTCATTTCAGAAAGCAGGTCCAGCTGGATTTCCTGAATTTGCGCCAGTCGTTCCCATTGATGCAGCAACAGATGATCTAATTTTTCATGCAAGTGTTGGATTTCCAGCTCGGCTTTTAAATTGATCTGATAATCATTTTGCGAACGTAAGCGGTCTTTTGCTTCCTGTCTGTTCTGGCTCATCATAATAATAGGTGCCTGAATCGCCGCAAGACAGGACAGGATTAAATTCAACAGAATAAATGGATAAGGATCAGCAGGTCGTGTCACCATCACCACAGTATTTATCGTAATCCACAGGCTCAAAAAGATTGCAAAACAAATCAAAAAGGTCCAGCTTCCACCAAAAGTTGCAATTTTATCAGCGAGCCTTTCTCCCAAAGCCCACTTTTGCTCTAAGGTTGTTTCCACATTTTTGGTAATCAGTTCATGCTGATGCATGCTATCAATCACTTCAAACTCAAGATCAGTCACTTCACCCTTTTCCGAACTTAATAATGAATGTACATACTGTATGCGGTACCGGGTTAAATCTGCCTGGCAAATATAATCTTGCGGTGTCCAGCCTGGAATATCCCTGGCAATCTCTTCGGTAATGACTTGTCTGACTGTTCCCATCGGAGTGAGATTTTTCAGAAGAAAGTGCTTGCCGCATACCAAGCATTTATGGCTTTCATGTTTTTCTTTCATGATGATTCTCTTTTTAAACCAGCTCACTCAGCTATTATTTTGTTCGATATATTTGATTTGCTTTAATCATTTTTACCATTCGTAAATCAATTATGTATCAAGTGCGTCTGATTTCTTGAACTTATGAATCTCACTTCGATTTTATCTTGGATTGATAAAAGGCTAAGCCAAGCGCACGATGATCAGATCATTCAAGATAATTTTCAGATCGATTCAATCCTACTATCTATACATGACTTAAATTTACTATAATCATGATGATAATAAAAAAGGGGCTTCATTGTGCGCCATTCATACCATCTTGAAAAACATTATATCGAACGCGCGGGTTGGCTTCGTGCAGCTGTACTGGGGGCAAATGACGGAATTATTTCGGTCACCAGTCTGGTGGTGGGTATTGCAGCCAGTGGAGCATCCACAGAAATTTTATTGGTGACCTGTGTTGCCGGATTGATTTCTGGAGCCGCATCAATGGCGGCCGGTGAATATATTTCGGTTAAATCCCAGCAAGATATTGAAACCAATGATCTACTCATGGAAGAGCGCGAACTGCAACGCCATCCCACGCATGAGTTAAATGAGCTCAAAACGATTTATATACAACGAGGTCTGGAACCCGCTTTGGCACAACAGGTCGCTGAACAGCTGACCGAGCATAATGCCTTGGATGCCCATGCCCGGGATGAAATTGGTATTTCAGCACATACCTCTGCCCAACCCTTTCTCGCTGCATTTTCTTCAGCTATGGCATTTACGGTAGGATCATTATTTCCTTTAATTTCAATCATGATTTTACCGGAACACTATCTGGATAAAGGCGTCATGCTGATTGGCGTTTTAAGTTTGGGGATGATGGGTGCACTGGCAAGCTATGCTGGTGGAGTAAGTGTCTGGAGAGGTGCCGTTCGGGTGATGCTCTGGGGAATTATCGCCATGTTATTCAGTGCGTGGATCGGATCATTATTTAATGTGTCTGTTGCCTAAATATGTGTTTATTTTTTAGTTAGACACAGAATAGGATTGAGCGGTTCTTCTATTAACATTACTGAAAAATGTTTTTTTCAAAGAACTAGCGGCTCTAACAAAACTTGAGTTTAATTAATATATGTTCGGTTTCAATTTAGACGCTTAAAACCTAAGATCTATGCCTGAGAGGTATTGTTATGGAAACTACGATCATTCTTGCCATCTTGGCGATCATTATCGTATTGCTGATCATTTTTTATAACAAGAAAAAGTGAAAGAGCGATGATTCATTTCTTGATACTTTGAGGATTTTTATTGATCTTAAAATAAATTTCAGAGCTTTAAATCAATCAAATATTAACTCCCTGTTGGGAAACCATGAAATCCCCATTGGATCACATAAAGAATCCCAAGGATTAAAATCACCGAAACCAAGATTTCTAATATTTTCATTTTTAAATGATTCCTAAACTCCACCTGAGCCATCTTATCCTTATCTAAAGTTTTCTTTTAATCTAAAAACAAAAAATTGAATCATAAAAAAGCATGATCTTGCTTGATCAGGCTGGTTAACTATTCGTACTAGATAAATTGTATTAGCAAAAAATTAGGTGATTTGATTTAAATCAACTGTTCAACTGTTGGGAAGCTATGTGATCCATGTTCGAACATGGCATCATGCCAGATATCAAACATAGGCACTTTCACATCCAGAGCCAAGGGCAATTTTTTTTCATTAAACTGCATATGTTGAAGATCTGATCCCCAGGCAATCAAATCAACATCCAAAGTAATCTGATGGGATGGACGTACTCGCCCTGATGCCTGTTCCAGTTGTTTGAGCAGCTCAATCATGTCTTCACTAGACACTGAACATCGCAATAAACACGCTGCATTCCAGTAATCTGCACCTATGCCATCCCGGCAAGGAATCATGTAAATGGGAGAAAACTGAACTTCTCCCCATTCGGAAATACGTTGCTGTGCAGCTTGAAAGTGTTGCTGAGGATGACAATTACTCGCTAATGCTAGGGCGAAAATCGTTTCGGTGGCGTTCAAGACGTATCCCTACAGAATTGGCTTGCGCGATAATGGCAGGCTTACGGATCGTAATATTAATCGATTCAATTGCTGTAAAGGTAGTAAAAAGTGCATTCAGCACTAACTTTGCTGCATGTTCAATCAATTCAGGCTTGGCGTCTTGAATGACTTTACTGGAAATCTCACAAATTTCTGCATAATTCAACGTATCTGCAAGTGCATCTGAGTTTGATGCCTGTTCTAAATCGGTTTGAATGATCAAATCCAGCATTAAAGGCTGAATAATTTGACGCTCCCAGTTAAAGCAGCCCACGACTGTCTCAACTTTTAAACCTTCAATAATAATGGCGTCCATTGGATTGCTCGAAAATTTAGTACTGGCTGCATCCCTCTCAAGCTCCTTTACAAAGGGAGGAGCTTTTAAAGTCCCCCTTTTTTAAAGGGGGATTTAGAGGGATTTTTCCAAGTCTAGATGAGTTTAAGATTAATGCTTTAACAGCAGATTCGGATCCATGCTTTGCACCATCTGCAAACGCTGATCGGCATAGATATCGGTATACGGCGCAAGAATTCGCATGAAACGGTCGAAATACAGCATTTGCTTGAACAGCAAGGCAAAGTCACGCGGGAACCGGATCCCGTGACGTTCACCCACAGCCACCATATCCATCATGATATCGTTCAGATCAGCAGGATTCGACGTTAACAATTCCTGTGGATCTGCCATCAACACGCCACTGAATAAACGCTCTAGATCAGCAGCCAAAACTTTGGTGTCTATCTGCACAGCGGTCATACCCATTTTCAGCATGTTTTGCGCCATCAGCTCATAATTGGTATGTTGCAATGAATCCATAAATGCCATACAGGCAGTCCATACTTCAGGCTTGAGCTGACCGACAATACCGAAATCAATAAAACCGACACGGCCATCTTCAAGTAGCATCAGGTTGCCTGCATGCAGATCGGCATGGAAACTGTTACACATCATCAAGCTGCCAAACCAGGTATTCATCGCAGTGATAAGTACTTGAGATGGATCTTTGGATACTTTTTTGACCACTTCAAAATCTGTCAAAGGCACACCGTATAAACGCTGCATGGTGAGCACACGACGGGTCGAATATTGATGATAAACCTTAGGTGCAGTGGCTGCCTGATTGTTGGTGATATTCAGGTAATTAACGAAATCATCCAGATTCTGGGCTTCCTCGATAAAATCAACTTCACGTACCATACGGGTTTTGATTTCTTCGACAATGTCAGCCAATGAAGCAAACTTGACTTTAGGGACTGCTTTTTCCAGTAACTTGGTTGCCCAATGTAGGACGTTCAAGTCAGTGTACAAAATGGTCTCTACACCCGGTTTTTGTACCTTAATCACCACATCTTCGCCAGACACCAATTTGGCCGCATGCACCTGTGCAATAGATGCAGAGGCTAATGGGGTTTCGTCAATTGATGCAAAGATTTCATCCAGATTACGTCCTGCAAATTCAGAAGCCAACACTTGCTGAATATAGCTAAACGGCAAGCGTGGTGTCTGATCCAGACAACCCTGAAATTCTTCAACGTATTCACGTGGAAACAGCGACGGTGTGCTGGCAATAAACTGACCCAGCTTGATATAAGTTGAACCTAAGGATTCAAAAGTTTCACGCATCAGTTTGGCATTGCTCGGCTTTTCAGTAGCATATTTAAAGCCCGCCTTTGCCGCAACGACTGCTGTTTCTCCCATACGGGCAACTGAACGTATTCCATCTAACCAGATATTGTTTTTCATAATGTCTTAGGAAAAATTAATTAAACGCAGTGTAGCAAAAAAAAATCACTTTGCAGGCTTATCTTGCCTGACAGATTGGGCAATCTGTATCTTTTTCGAAAGCGAGAATCCGCTGTTTAAAGCTCAGCCCATCCCACAACAACAGCTTTTGTCGAAGTGGTATCTGACCTAATCCCAGATATAACAAGGCATGATGTGCCTGTAAGCTGGCCATCACATTCGGTGTGGTGGCCAGTACACCGGAATCTGCACAGCGCAGACTTTCATCGGCCTGATTTTCTGGCGGAAACAGGCAGGCATAACAGGCGGAATCCCCTTCGACCATAAACAGCTGGCCTTGCAAGCCAATCGCAGAAGCACTCAATAAAGGCACATTCAGCTCAACACACATCTGATTGACCAGATAGCGTGTGGCAAACTGATCACAACCATCCAGTACCAGATCCTGATGCTCGATCACACTTACTGCATTGTCAGCCGTTAAGGCCTGATTGATATATTCAACCTGTACGTTCGGATTAACCTGACTCAGTCTTTTGGCGAGAGTTTCTGCCTTATAAAATCCAATATCCTGCGGTATAAATGCCAGTTGTCGCTGCAAATTACTCATCTCGATGGTATCTGGATCGATCAGGGTAATTTTCCCCACACCTGCGCGTGCCAGAAGTTCTGCCAGTGCACAGCCAATCCCGCCACAACCAATAATGCAGATATTCGAAAATTTTAAGCGTTCTTGAGCGTCAATATCCCAGCCATCCAGAAGAATCTGACGGCTATACAGATGCAGTTCAGCATCGGTGAGTTCGAATTCTGGGGATATGGCATCCATGTTAAATGTAGACAACGTCTTTCCTTGTTTCGAAAATTTTTAACAATGATCGCAAAAATTAGCTTTACTGAAGTTTTTAAGGACTGATAAATCTCTGGAATATCAATCTCACAGTCAATTCACAGTACATCAATAAATTATTCGGCAATCGTTGAGCCAAATAGCATATCAGCTAAACGCTCGGTATCAAGTTGCAGCCGCTATGGCTTGGCAAGATTTTTTGAATCACCTCAATTCAACGGTTCCGGCAAACAGCTCTTTCTCATTTATAAAAGGTGTCAGACCTGAAGTTTTTAAAATCTTTGCTATTGAATTACCCTGTAAATAGAGCAGCCTTGTTTAGCAATTCTGTAGTCTCTGCCTGTATTTGAGTATGAAAATGTATGAGTTCAGTGAGACCTCAGGCATCTGTCTCTAAATATGATTAATCTGAAAATACCAAGCAATCTTTTCAGCTTTCATAAAATCGTATGGAGAACATACATGACCGAGCATAACAATACTCAACATGATAATCGTGAAAAATTATGGGAATTGATCAAGGATGTCCGTTACACCATGATCAGCCATTTAAATGATACACATGAAATACACTCCCAGCCGATGACCATGCTGAACTCCGAACAGATGAACGAACGTCAAAACTTATATTTCATCCTGCGTAATACCAATGATCTGGTCAAAGCAGCAGAAACTGGCCGTGGTCAAATTGGCCTGTCTTTTGCAAAACCATCAGATGGTATCTATGTGTCGATCAGTGCTCATGCCCAGATCAGTACTGACCGCATTCTGATTGAACAGTTGTGGAATCCGTGGGCAGAAAACTGGTTTGAAGGCAAGGATGATCCGACCGTACGGGTATTGATTGCTAAAGCAGTCAGCGCAGAATACTGGAATGTCACAGATAACAAAGTTACCCAGCTTTTTAAAGCCTTAAAAGGCGGTGTTACCGGCGAAGCGGGCGAACCGCATGCAGAACATCAAAAAGTGAATCTACAAAGTAATATCTGGTAATGAATGAGATTTAGCCTCTTTATCTTAAGAGGCTAAATTTTTGATATATTTAATTTTAAATATTAATGTAATTTTACTGTAATGACATAAAAAATTATAATTTTTGCTTGCCTTAATCTGCTCTCTTAAAAATATAAGTTCGGGAAAATCAGCTCAATATCTGATTAAAATTTAAGTAGCAGATTTATTTCTTAAAAAACCAAAAGGCTGCTATGGCAGCCTTTTAGCATTCAATCGAACAATTAATTTGAAAAATTAGCTGACTCGCTTCATCTCTTGAAGTTTGGCAACTTCCTGCTGTTTGAGTAAATTTCGCTGAATCTTGCCACTCGATGTTTTAGGCAAAGATGCCACAAACTCAATCTCTTTCGGATAGGCATGTTTGGATAAGCGTGAACGTACATAACTTTGCAGTTTCAACATCAAATCTTCAGTAGCCGGATAAGCCGATTTAAGCACTACAAAGGCTTTCACAATTTCAGTTCGTTCTGGATCTGGCTTGCCGACTACGGCAGATTCAAGCACTTCTTCACATTCAAGCAAGGTACTTTCTACATCAAAAGGCCCAACCCGATATCCCGAGGTTGTAATGACATCGTCTGCACGCCCAATAAAATCAATACCGCCATATTCATTCAGCTTCACGGTATCACCAGTGAGATAATACTGCCCGACAAATGACTTGCGGTTGTGGCCTGCATAGCCTTCAAACCACATCAACGGTGAAGCTGCACAGTCAATTGCCAAGGTTCCAATCCCGCCTGTTTCTACTTCCTGATGTTCTTTGTCCAATACAGCAAAACGATGCCCAGGAATGGCAAAACCGGCTGAACCAACTTTTTTATAATGCTCCAAGCCATGATGATTGGCGATCACCATACCCAGTTCAGTCTGTCCATATTGATCGTAAATATTCACATTTAAATCATGATCGAACCACTGAATCACTTCAGGCGTGAGCGGCTCACCTGCACTGCTTACCACGCGTAAATGCGAACTGATGCCTGCATCAAATTTTTCTTTAAAACCAAAGAACATGCGAAATGCGGTTGGCGAACCGATCAGGTTACTAACCTGATATTTTTGAATGATTTGTACGGCATTATCGACACTAAAGCCACGTTCATCCATGATGATGCTGTGCCCTAAACTGAGCGGCCCTGCAATGCCATAATACAGTCCATACGCCCAGCCCGGGTCTGCCAGATTCCAGAAGGAATCTTCATCTCGCAGATCTACCGCGTGCAGCATATAGCCTTTAAAGGCCAACAAGGCTTTTAAAGGCACAGGAACCGATTTTGCCAAGCCTGTCGTACCTGAAGTAAACATCATCAGGAAAATATCATTAAACTGGCAATTTACCGGTTCAAACTCTTCCGGTTGCTGCTGTAAGGCTGTCCAGAAATCAGCATCTTGATAATCATCTGCCGCTGTTTGATGCACAGTCAGAATATTAGGGACATTGAGATCATGAAGTTTCAGTCGCTGCTCTTCATCAGTAACAATCAACTGGGTGCCAGCGGTACTGATGCGATGTTCAATGGCTTTGCTTTCAAAGGCAGTAAATAAAGGTTGGTATATGGCACCGATCCGCCAGGTGGCCAATATGGTAATTAAGAGTGCTGGCGTTCTTGGCAGCAATCCTGCAATACAGTCACCGGCCTTTAAACCCAGAGAATGCATATAATTGGCCAGCTGTCCTGAAGCTGTTGCCAGCTGTTCAAAGGTCCACTGCTCTGCATCTCCATTTTTACCTTCCCAGATCAGTGCAGTTCGGTTTTGACCCAGGTATCGACCACAGCATTCGGTATACGCATTGATGTTCTCTGCGCTTCCAACCAGATGTTCCTGAACCATATTTTCAAAATTAAAATCAGCATATGCCTGCTCTAGTGTCTTCATGACGACAACCTCTTTCCTATTGTAGTTTTCAGGCGACCTTGCCTGAGTTTATCCATTTGTATTTGTTGTTCCTGCTGATTCCCTCAGCATACTTTCTCAAATCTGCATTCATGCCCTAGGGCTAGAACATGAATAAGGCTTATTTTTCGATTATTCGTACTGTATGTCTTTAGATCATCATGTTCAGTTGAATCCTGCAATTTCCATATCCATCAACGTAAGTGCCAGATTTGAACATCAATCAAAGTCTGTTTTTTAAATTAAAAATCAGCGCTGACATACTTAACGTGCAATCACCAGACGTTGAATATCCGATGCACCTTCATAAATCTGGCTCACTCGTACATCACGATAAATTCGCTCGACCGGAAAATCAGAGACATAACCGTAGCCACCATGAATCTGGATCGCATCCGAGCAGACTCTTTCTGCAATAGTCGATGCAAACAGTTTTGCCATCGATGCTTCTTTTAAACACGCCAAGCCTGCATCTTTTAATGTTGCAGCATGCAAAACGAGCTGACGTGCGGCTTCAATTTGTGTCGCCATATCTGCAAGCCTGAACGCCACAGCCTGATGCTGCACAATTTCCACACCAAAGGCTTTGCGTTCATTGGCATATTCCACTGCAGCATCTAGTGCAGCCCGCGCCATACCGACTGATTGTGCTGCAATCCCGATGCGACCCGATTCAAGATTCGACAAGGCAATTTTATAGCCTTCACCTTCCTGGCCCAGCAGGTTGGCAGCCGGAATCCGGCAGTTATCCAGAACGATGGTCGCGGTATCGGAACAATGCTGACCCATTTTCTCTTCTAGGCGTGACACGATATAACCCGGTGCATCGGTCGGCACCAGAAAGCATGAAATACCCTTTTTCCCTGCAGATTTATCAGTCACAGCAAAGACTAGTGCAATCTGTGCGTGTTTACCTGTCGTGATAAACTGCTTGGTACCATTTAGCACCCATTCATCGCCATCGCGTCCGGCTTTACACTCCAGCGAACTGGCATCCGAACCGGCCTGAGGTTCCGTCAAGCAGAAACAGCCTAGCCATTCACCTGTTGCCAGTTTAGTCAAATACTGCTGTTTTTGTGCCTCTGTGCCATAACGCTGGGTGATACCACAAGGCAAAGAATTCTGCACACTGACAATCGTCGAGATTGCACCATCACCTGCAGCGATCTCCTCTAGTGCCAAGACTAGTGAAACATAATCTAGGCCTGCCCCCCCATTCTTCAGCCACTGTCATGCCGAGTGCGCCAAGCTCGCCCAGCTCTTTAAGTTCTTGTGCTGGGAATTGTGCAGTTTTGTCGCGTAAGGCCGCTGTCGGTTTCAGTTTCTGCTGCAAATAATTTCGCATCATGTCCTGAATCATTTTTTGTTCATCATTTAAAATCATTGAACTTCCCTTTCTATATCTATTTATTTACTTCAAGCTTTTTACTATTGAGATCGTTGGCACTTCGGATAAGGCGGTATGGATGTCGCCTGCGAAACTGAGATACAGGGATGTATCTTCAGTTTCGCAAAGGATTTTTGTTTCTTTTGATCCTTCAAAAGAAAATGCATGCTTAAGCAAATTCATTTAAATTCAATGAGAAATTGGTAGCTGTGCAAATCATCATGTCCTATATAAATCGAAAACTTATTTAGGCTGCATACGGATTGCGCCATCCAAACGAATGACCTCACCATTCAAATAACTATTTTCAAAAATATGTCCCACCAGATGGGCAAATTCCTGTGGTTTTGCCAGACGTGGTGGAAACGGCACCATTTGTCCTAAAGCATCCTGGACATTTTGTGGCATGCCTTTTAGCATCGGAGTTTCCATAATGCCCGGCGCGATGGTCATGACACGGATCGCTTCACGGGCCAGTTCACGTGCCAGAGGTAAAGTCATTGCGACGACTGCACCTTTAGAAGCCGCATAGGCAGTCTGACCAATTTGGCCGTCATAAGCGGCAACCGAAGCGGTGTTCACAATCACGCCACGTTCTTCTTCACCAGCTTGCAGCTCATATTTTGCAATTAAAGCCGCCGCATGACGCAACATATTAAAAGTACCGTTTACATTAATATTCAGCACTTTTTGGAACATTGCCAATTCATGGATGCCGTTACGACCCAATACTTTGGCGGATGGCGCAATCCCGGCACAGTTGATCAAACCATTCAGTTGGCCATATGTGCTTTCAACATGAGCGAAGAAAGCTTCAACTGTCTGTTCATCGGTCACATCGAGCTGTACAAATTCAGACTGTGAGCCCAGTTGCTGCTGTAATGCCTGACCCTGCTCCTGATTCATATCGACCAGAATCACTTTAGCACCGTGTTCAACCAAATGAGTCGCTGTAGCTGCACCCAAACCTGAGGCACCACCAGTGATCACAATAACTTTTCCCTGAATGTTCATGTTTATTTCCTAGCGATTTTTCTATTTCAGATACGACTTAATATGCAGAGTAAACAGAGTTTTTATTCTGTACAATTTCCAAATATTGCATCTTGCATGATGTATTTGGACAATGAAAACAAGGATGTCAGACTGAATATGCATAAGCCTGCACTGGAATATAGCAAAGGCACCATCTCGATTGACCTGGTGAACGAAGCATTGCTGGATGCCAAACGGCTGCAATTTGATATCCCTGCCATTTTGAAAAAAGCCAATATCCCAGCAGAAGTATTAAATGCTCCCAAGGCACGCGTGTCGGTCAGCCAATTTGCCCAATTATGGACTGTGCTTGCAGACAGCATGAATGACGAATTTTTTGGCATGGACAGCCATGCCATGCGTCGTGGCAGTTTTAAATTGCTTTCGAAAATGGTTATGCAGGCAGATACACTGGAAAAAGCGCTGCAAAACATTCTGCAATTTCTCAACTTGGTTTTGGACGACCTGCAAAGCACGCTCATGGTTGAGGAACACTATGCCTATATCGTGATTTATGATTTAAAAACAACCAAACGCATGTTTAGTTATGCGACTTATCTGATGCTGATTCATACCCTGATCTGCTGGTTAAGTGGACAACGGATTTTGCTTAATCAGATTCAATTGAAATGTGCAGCACCACTGAATGATTTTGATTACAAAGTTCGATTCTGTGAACAGATTGAATATCAGGCCAGCGAAAATTACGTGCAATTTGATGCCAGCTATCTGCAACTGCCGATTAAACAGGATACTCAGTCTTGGTATCAGTTTATTCAGCAAACACCACAAAATTTATTGGTGCGTTTTAAAAACCCCTATGCCTTGAGCACCCAGATTCGCCGAAAATTGCTACAGGTTTCGCCGGCAGAATGGCTGGAACTGAATGAACTAGCCTTAAAAATGAATATGTCTGAAGCCACCATGCAACGGCGTTTAAAAAGTGAAGGTGTCAGCTATCAGCAATTAAAAAATGAGATACGCCGGGATACCGCAATTGAATTACTGACCCGTACTGAACAAAGTTTACAAGAGATCAGCGATCAGCTTAACTTTCAGGAATCCAGTGCATTTCATCGTGCATTCAAAAAGTGGACTGGCGTCAGTCCAGGTGCGTATCGACAAAATAATATTAGATAATTTATATAAAATTAGACTTTAAAAATATTACCGAAAAAACACTTGGATTCTAAATATTTATTTTTATTATGATTATATATTTCAAGCCCTAAAATATATATTAGCAGGACTACACAGTCACCCAGAAAGCTTTGCAATTCACCCGGAGATAGATTATTTTTCATTCAATTTATAGCACTTTTGCTATTGGCTGTACTCTCCATTTTCCTTTCTAGTTGAAGGTATCTCCATGTTAAAGATGACTGATGTACTTGGGCAAAATCTTGTCCAAAACTTCTCTAAAGCTTTATTTTCTTCGACTGATCTCATCACAGAACAGTTGAATCAAGGGATTTTAAATGCATCGGATGCAGAACTGAAAGATGCAATTTTGCACTTCTTTAACCAAGTAGATGCTGTGGAAGCAGCTCAGGCCCTTGAAATTCCGGCAGAACGTATCAACGAGTTACAACAAGGTATTGCCTTGAAAGATGAAAAATCTCTGGCAGACACTTTGAAAGTTGTAGCGCTTTGTCTGGCAATGGAAACTGGCAGTTTGGATCAGGTAGAAGTCTATGACTGTCTACAAGACTATCCAATGTAATTATTTTTAAAAATTCCTCGAAAGCGGTGCTCTGGCATCGCTTTTTTGTTTTTAGTTATACTGCGTTGGCGTCATGTCATTCAAAATACTTAAGGTTTCAGATGCAGTCAGGAATTTATAAAGAAAAAATCCAATAAAAAAGCGACCACATCGGTCGCTTTTTTATAAAGATAGATGACAGATTAATGTGGCCATTGACCCAAAGTTACGCGATCATTCCCGCCATAATCTTTAACCGTGCGGACTTGCTTATAACCCGCCTGTTTAAATAGATGTTGTACGGCGTCTGCCTGATTATAACCATGCTCAAGCACCACCCAACCATTCACGGTCAAATGCTTCTTGGCTTGCAGAATAATCATTTCAATATCGGCCAGCCCCTTTTTATCTGCCACCAGCGCACGTTCCGGTTCAGTCGCCAAATTCTGCATATGCACATCATCAGGGTCGATATAGGGTGGATTCGATACAATGGCATCAAAGAATTGACGGCCAAATGGTTTCAACCATGAACCTAGAACGAATTCTACATTCTCAATATCATGTTGTTCCGCATTATATTTCGCCACCTCAAGCGTAGGCTCGTAGATATCGGAAGCCGTTACTGTCCAGTTAGAACGTTCAGATGCCAGTGATAAGGCAATTGCGCCAGTACCTGTACCCAAATCTACCACACGGGCATCATCAGGCAGATCCAATTTCAACACAGTCTCAACCAGTACTTCAGTATCCGGACGTGGCACCAAGGTATCTTTGGTCACTTTGAGGTCCAAAGTCCAGAATGGCTGTGAACCAGTGACATAAGCCAAAGGCTCGCCAGCAGCAATACGCGCCAACCCGTCTTTATAAGCTTGTTCCTGCTCAGAGGTTAATTCCTGATCCTTTTTCATCAGCAGATCAAATGAATCAATCTTGGTGATGTGTTCCAGTAACCAGGCATTTTCCTGACGTTCGTAACTTTCAGCTTCGCCGCGCAAAGCCAAGGCTTGTAAAATATTCATTATCCACCATTCTGCTGTGCAAGCATGGCTAACTGATCCGCCTGATATTCGCGATGCAGGCTATCCAGCAATTCAGTCAAATCACCTTCCATCACGGCATCCAGCTTGTATAAAGTCAGGTTAATGCGGTGATCGGTCATACGACCTTGCGGATAGTTATAAGTACGGATACGTTCTGAACGATCACCCGATCCCACCAGGTCACGACGCATTTCCGAGGTTGCTGCATCTGCTGCTGCACGTTTGGCATTTTCCAAACGTGATACCAGCAGTGCCATCGCTTTGGCCTTGTTCTTATGCTGTGAACGTTCTTCCTGACATTCCACTACGGTGCCGGTTGGAATGTGGGTAATACGTACTGCAGAATCGGTTTTGTTAACGTGCTGACCGCCTGCACCTGAAGCACGATACGTATCAATCCGCAAATCGGATGAATTGATTTCGACCGAGGTATCAACATCAATTTCAGGAAGAATCGCAACGGTACATGCTGATGTATGCACTCGGCCTTGTGATTCGGTCGCCGGTACACGCTGTACACGATGCGCACCACTTTCGAATTTTAAACGACCGTAAACACCGTCACCATTAATCAGGCAGATGACTTCTTTATAGCCGCCATGTTCGCCTTCATTTTCAGAGAGGATTTCAATACGCCAGCCTTGGTTTTCTGCATATTTACTATACATACGGAATAAATCGCCCGAGAAAATCGCTGCTTCATCGCCACCTGTTCCGGCACGAATCTCAAGATAAGCCGAGTTGGCATCATTCGGATCTTTCGGAATCATCAGGATGTTTAAGTCTGCTTCAAGCGATTCAATTAAAGCTTTATTCTCTTTAATTTCTTCCTGTGCCATTTCCTTAAAGTCCGGATCTGACAGCATGGCCTGAGCTGTTTCAATGTCTTCTTCAGCCTGTCTGTACTTGGTCCAGACATTGGTGATTTCTGTTAAGTCATTATGCTCACGTGACAATTGACGGAAGCGCTTATTATCAGAAATGACTTCTACATCAGCCAGCAATGCGGTCAATTCTTCATGGCGGTCAGAGAGTTGGTCTAATCGTAAACGTAACGATTCTTTCATTTTCTAAAAAATCTCAAACATAGGCTGCGACTAAAAACCGATTTAGCACAGCGAAATCAAAAAATTGCGCCTAGTTTAACGACTCTGGCTTCTAATGAACATCATTATTGAGTAAGTCCGCGTTGCTATCATTCGTGCTCTACAGCATTTGTTAACAAATATGATTAAAAACAGTGGAATTGCTTTTTTTATAGTCGATCTTATTCTTATTTCTTGCCGATTTTACAATTCGCCAAATAAAGCAGGGAATTATGAAGAAACATCTTCATATTGTTTTGGGCATGATTTGTTACATTTTCCGCATCGAAATAATTACAGTCCTGTTGATGGACACGGAGTGATGACATGAAACTCAACGCACTTTTAATGAGTACAGTTTTAGCTGCTGGTTCAATGATGACCGTAAACGCACATGCCGACAGTACAGCGCGTGTTGCAGCAGCAAGTGCTTTAGGTAGTGTTGCAGGTACAGCATTAGGTAAAAACATGGGCGGTAACACCGGCGCAACCATTGGTGCTGCTTTAGGTGGTGCTGGCGGTGCAGCAGTTGCAAGCAGCAAGAAAAACCGTACTGAATCTGCCATTGGTGGTGCCCTAGGTGGCGGTGCCGGTTATACCGTAGGTAAAAATATGGGCGGTACTAACGGTGGTTATATCGGTTCAGCCTTAGGTGCTGCCGGTGGTGCGGCACTGGGTAACAAGATTGCCAAAGATAAAGCAGTGGAAAAACGCTCTAAACACTGGAAAAAACGTCACCGTTAATTTGCGCTCAGGCAGTTTAGACCAGACACTACATTTAACATGAAAAGCACCTTTTGGTGCTTTTTTTTATTACTGTTTCATAACATGAAATTTCAAGTAATACATGGAATTATCCTGTCCACATCATGAATCAATTAAGGAGATAAAAATCACAATTCGCCAACATTGCCTCCATGCTGTTTGGCGCTTGCTAGATTAAATTTATCTCATCAACAAAATATAGCTAGATATATAAAAGGTGTCCTCATGAACTATAAATCTCTAATGATCGCTGTCGTAGCAACCTCAGCCATGGGTATGACAGCTGCCAATGCAGGCAATACAACCAATACAGCTTTAGCTTCTGCTTTGGGTGGTGTCGTTGGTGCCGCAGTAGGCAATAAAATGGGCGGTACTACTGGTGCAACAATCGGTTCAGCGATTGGTGGTGGTGCGGGTGCCGCAGTAGCAGCAAATAAACGTGACCGTAATGGTGCGATTATCGGTGGTGCTTTAGGTGGCGGTGCAGGTTATGCAGTTGGCCGAAACATGGCAGGCACCAACGGTGGTTATATCGGTGCGGCACTGGGTTCAGCAGGTGGCTCAGCTTTAGGTAAGAAAGTCAGCGAAGACCGTCGTTATGATGACCGCAGCGAACGTCGCTATAACTCTTCTCGTAACTACCGTTATAACGATTATCGCTATAACAACCGTCGTCGTTAAGATTCTCCCCCCCTTATTCTTTCCTCCTTTATAAGCATCTTCGGATGCTTATTTTTTTGCCTTTATTTTTTATCTTTATCTTTTGGTTTACACTTATATCGATTTTTTTCGATATACAAACGCCTTCTAAAGTCGTATGCTTTTAGAGATGTCTATTTAAGAGTAATACTATGCGTACGCTTAACGATACCCAGTTCTCTATACTCGAACTGGTTCCTGTTCGTGACGACAAGAGCATTCAATTCGCGCTGAACCATGCGCTGGAACTTGCCCAAACAGCAGAAAAATTGGGTTATCGCCGGATGTGGCTGGCAGAACATCATAATATGGATGGCATTGCCAGTTCAGCAACCGCAGTTCTCTTAGGCTATTTATTGGCGAATACCAAAACCTTAACTTTAGGCTCTGGCGGAATTATGCTGCCGAATCATGCTCCACTAGTAGTGGCAGAACAGTTCGGCACCTTGGCAACGCTCTATCCAGATCGTATTGAACTGGGTCTGGGCCGTGCTCCCGGTACCGACCAAATGACCATGCGTGCCCTGCGTCGTGGCCGTCAGGAAACCGAAGACCAATTCCCGCAGGATGTTCTGGAAATTCTGCAATATTTTAAAGATCCAATTCCAGGACAGCGTATTGTAGCAACGCCAGGTCAAAGCACGCATGTACCCGTATGGCTTTTAGGTTCCAGCCTGTTTAGTGCACAACTGGCGGCAAAACTTGGTCTACCTTATTCCTTTGCTTCGCATTTTGCCCCGCGTATGCTGGGTCAGGCCATTCAGCTGTATCGTGACAATTTCGAACCGTCTGAATATCTCGATCGTCCCTATGTTTCCATGGGCGTACCGATCTGTGTCGCAGATACCGATGAAGAAGCACAATATCTAGCGACTAGTGCCTATCAGCGGGTTTTATCACTGATTCGTGGGCAAAGCCTGAAACTTAAAGCCCCAATTGATTTGATGGAAGGCCTGTGGTCACCTCCAGAAAAAATGTCAGTTGATAATTTCTTTGCCATGGCTCAGGTCGGTTCCAAAGAAACCGTTAAAGCCGGTCTGGCATCGCTTTTAGCCAAATATGACGTGGATGAGTTTATCTTTACTTGCGACATCTATGACACTGACAAACGCCTACATAACTTTGAGCTGTTGATGCAAATTAAAAATGGTCAGTAAATAAGAGTTGCATCTACCTATTCTCAGCAATGGGTAGATGTTTTTAATATTTAAAGATAAATGACCAAAAGAAATATCTCAGTAAAAGCATTTCTATCGACCTCCTCCATTAAAAAACTTCTTCCCTAAACGAACACTTCACTTCTTTTCCTTCATCCATCTCAGCAAGTTAAAAGTCATTCCTTTTGGATCGCATGTAAATCTATTCAGTCTTCAATAAAGTCAGATTTTATATCGACTACACCATTAAACTGCTTCTTCTTTGACAAATAACTCAACTTTATTTCCTTCGTCGATCTCGTCAAGTTAAAAGTCATTCCTTTTGGATCGCATGTAAATCTATTCAGTCTTCAATAAAATCAGATTTTATATTTTGCTCAAATAGATGACTGTCTAAGTTAAATTTTTCACTTTACCCTGGCTTGAGTTTTTGTTTATATCTCATACAAAGAAAATTAATTATTAAATAAATTCAAGGAATTCTAATGTCTACCAAGCAGGATCCACACGCTGGTATTTTTGAAAATCGCCCCGAACATTTTCAGCAGTTTAATGGAATTAAAGTGCCCTCTTCCGAACTGTTAGAATTGGATTATGCAGATAAAGATATTGCTATTATTGGCACAGATCAGTTTACCGTGAGCCAGCTGGATAAAATCAGTCAACATGCCCGTTCGGTAAAAGTTTTCCAGATTAATCCTGCTTTTGTACTGCCCGGTTCCGACCGAATTCTGCAACGAATTATTAATCACCCATTGATTGGTAAAAATCGCCGCTTATTTAACAACCGCATTAAAAGCTTGCTTTCTCTGCGGTTTTTAGAAAATCAGGTGCAGAATTTGTGGCTAAGACGCCAGTTAATGCCAAATCTTGCATCTTCCCGTAAAATTTATCTGAAATCAGATCATTATTATGCTGCCCTACAACGTGAAAATTGCCAGCTGATTACCTGGCCGATTCTAAAAATTTCGGAAAATACGATTCATTGCATCAATGGTGAACAGCATCCCGTGGATATCATTATTCATACTTATTCAGCAGAAAAATAACTCGTACTGACAAGTAAAGATAAGGAATTAATGAGCTGATAATGAGATTCTGATTTACGCGCCAAGAACCAACATGATGATTTATTCAACAAAATGAACAAAGAAGACCCTCTTATATTTTAAAGTATGATAGTTGGTATTTCGTTGGTATTATAAAACTCATACATTATTTCGATTAATCAGTGCTTACTTGTAATTTTTAGCTATAAATCAAAGCCAAACCGAAGTTTGGCTCTGGTTGGTTTCTTAACCGATTCGACGTTTTAAACCGGTCATCTGCAACACACGTGTTGAGATTTCCTCAATCGACATTTCAGAGACATTCAGGTACTTGATGCCTTCCGAAATATAAATCCCTTCAATCGCACGTAACTCCATCTGACACTGACTAAAGCTGGCATAACGGCTATTCGCCTTACGCTCAGAACGAATGGCTACCAGGCGTTCCGCATCAATCATCAGGCCAAACAGCTTGTTTTTATGCGGTCGCAGCACGGCTGGCAGGCGGTTATCGTCCAAATCTTCTTCAGTTAGCGGATAGTTTGCTACACGAATACCGAACTGCAAAGACAGATAAATAGAGGTCGGAGTTTTACCTGAACGCGATACACCAATCAGGATCAGGTCAGCTTTATCATAATGACGGGTACGTGCGCCGTCGTCATTGTCTAAAGCAAAATGCACTGCATCAATACGAGCTTTATAGGACTCAGAGTCGGTCACCGCGTGGGTCTGCCCGACTAAAGTTGTAGGAATCGTGCCTAATTCATCAGCCAATTTGCTAATAAGCCCTTCAAATACATCGAGATTTACTGCATTTGCAGTATTAATAATGTCGCGCACATAGGGATCAACTAGGGTATCAAATACCAGCGGTTTTTCACCGTCGATTTGAGCTCTTGCATTGATCTCTGCCACCACATTTGTAGCCGCTTCTTCGGAACTAATGTAAGGGATAATATGAATGTCAAATTTCACATGCGGAAACTGCGCTAACAGCGAGTGTCCAAGGGTTTCAGCGGTGATGGCGGTACCATCTGAAATAAAGAAAACACTACGCTGAATTTGTTTACCTTCCGACATTAAAATTCTCCTCCAACATTTGTCTTAGTGCTATATAATCTTTATAGTAAACCGATCTTACATGACTGTCGCTTAGTAAAATCAAAAACCTAGATGATTTGCTATACTCTCATGCCGAGATAGTGATTAATACTGCAAAAGTGGAGTAACAACTTTGGAAGCGCGCGTAATTGGTCTGGAAAAATTAGGGAAGCACGACGTTGAGCTGGTCGGTGGGAAAAACTCATCACTAGGCGAAATGATCAGCCACTTATCAAATGCTGGTGTATCTGTGCCAGGTGGTTTCGCAACGACTGCCGATGCCTACCGTGAATTTCTCGAGCAAAGTGGCCTAAACGCTAAAATCAATGCAGAGCTTGCTGCACTCAATGTTGATGATGTAAATGCACTTGCTGAAACTGGCGCAAAAATTCGTCAATGGATTGTGGATACTCCACTTACGCCTGCATTAGAACAAGAAGTTCGTACAGCATTTGCAGAACTTTCTAACGGCAACCCTGACATCGCGGTTGCCGTTCGTTCTTCTGCAACCGCAGAAGATTTGCCGGATGCTTCTTTTGCCGGCCAGCAAGAAACTTTCCTGAACATTCGTGGTATTGATAACGTTCTGATCGCAATCAAAGAAGTATTTGCATCTTTGTACAACGACCGCGCCATCTCTTACCGTGTACACCAAAACTTTGCCCATGATGTAGTTGCGCTGTCTGCTGGTGTACAACGCATGGTTCGTTCAGAAACTGGCGCTGCAGGTGTGATGTTTACGCTAGATACTGAATCAGGCTTCCGTGATGCAGTATTCATTACTGCATCTTATGGTTTGGGTGAAATGGTCGTTCAAGGTGCAGTTAACCCGGACGAATTCTATATTTCTAAACCGCTTTTAAATGCAGGCCGACACGCGATCCTTCGTCGCAACCTGGGTTCTAAGCACCAGAAAATGATTTATGGTGAAGAAGCATCTGCAGGTAAATCTGTCGTTGTCGTGGATGTGGAAAAAGCTGAACGCCAACAGTTCGCTTTAAACGACCAGGAATTACAAGAACTTGCTAAACAAGCGCTGATCATTGAAAACCACTACGGTGCACCAATGGACATCGAGTGGGCAAAAGATGGCGATGATGGCAAGATTTATATCGTTCAGGCGCGTCCTGAAACTGTAAAAAGCCGTGAAAATGTCGGCACCATGGAACGCTACCTGTTGAAACAACGTGGCACTGTAATTTGTGAAGGTCGTTCAATCGGTCAACGCATTGGTTCTGGTAAAGTCCGCATCGTAACGTCTATTAAAGAAATGGACAAAGTACAAGATGGTGATGTTCTTGTATCTGATATGACTGACCCGGATTGGGAACCAGTCATGAAACGTGCAGCTGCGATTGTAACAAACCGTGGTGGTCGTACTTGTCACGCTGCAATCATTGCACGTGAGCTTGGTGTTCCTGCAATCGTTGGTTGTGGTAATGCAACTGAAGTTCTTGTAGACGGTCAGGAAGTGACTGTGTCTTGTGCCGAAGGTGATACTGGCTTTATCTATGAAGGCGCACTAGATTTTGAAATTCAAAAGAATTCAATTGAGTCTATGCCTGCTCTTCCATTTAAAGTCATGATGAACGTGGGTAACCCGGACCGTGCATTTGACTTTGCTCAAATTCCAAACGCAGGTATTGGTCTGGCGCGTCTTGAATTCATTATTAACCGTATGATTGGTGTTCACCCGAAAGCATTGATCAATATTGACAGCCTTCCACGTGAAACACGTGCAGCAGTCATGGCGCGTACTGCAGGTTATGCATCTCCAATCGAATTCTATGTAGAGAAACTGGTTGAAGGGATCTCGACACTTGCTGCTGCATTTGCAGACAAGCCAGTCATTGTTCGTATGTCAGACTTTAAGTCTAACGAATATGCAAACTTGATCGGTGGTAAGTTATACGAGCCAGAAGAAGAAAACCCGATGCTAGGTTTCCGTGGTGCAAGTCGCTACGTTTCTGATAACTTCCGTGATTGTTTCGAACTTGAATGTCGTGCATTGAAAAAGGCACGTGATGAAATGGGTTTAACCAATATCCAGATCATGATTCCATTTGTTCGTACTGTTGCTGAAGCGAAACGTGTCATTGAACTTCTTGCATTAAATGGTCTTAAGCGCGGTGAAAATGGCCTTAAAGTGATCATGATGTGTGAACTTCCAACCAATGCTTTATTGGCAGATCAGTTCCTTGAACATTTCGATGGTTTCTCTATTGGTTCAAACGACTTGACACAATTAACACTTGGTCTTGACCGTGACTCTGGTATTGTCTCTCACCTATTTGATGAGCGCGACCCTGCGGTTAAAGCGTTGCTTTCTCTTGCAATTCAAGCATGCCGTAAAGCTGGCAAATATGTAGGCATTTGTGGTCAAGGTCCTTCTGATCACCCAGATCTTGCACAATGGTTAATGGAACAAGGTATCGACTCTGTGTCTTTAAACCCAGACTCGGTACTTGAAACTTGGTTCTTCCTGGCTGAAGAAAAAGTGCAAAAAGCATAAGCAATTGTGAATAAAAAAGACCCTTTGATAGGGTCTTTTTTATGAGATAGATATTATGATTTATTGTTTGAAAATTGATAAAAAAGACCCAATCGCAAGCTAAACAATTGAATTTATAAATACAATTAAATCAAAGCTTATCAACACACAAAGACTGTAATGACAAACAAATACCAACAGTAAAGTCATATCAAAATGGCAATAATAATGAATAACCATCGAATGTTCGGGAAGATATTTTTAAGAATGCAGATCCTTGCAATTTTGTATGGGCTCATTTTTAATGACAAATATGATTGAAAATCCTCAATTAATCTATATCTTACGATGAGAGGATGTTTGTTTTCAAAACAGAATTCAATACAATCTTGATCAAAGCTATTATCAGTTCACATTTATATATTGAGATTCAGTCTATATGCAGATTTACTTGGCACGAAACAATCAACAAGCTGGTCCATATACGCTCGAGCAATTGAATCAGATGCTGGCGAATCAACAAGTCATGCTGACTGACCTGGCATGGCATCAAGGCATGACAGAGTGGAAAGCCTTAGGTGAACTTACCCAAGGGAAATCGGTATATCAACCTGAAGGGTATGTCGCTCCGGCAGTCACACCTGAAACGCCAGTATTCCAGAACAATCAGTCAACGACTTCGGCCTATTCACAGCCTCATACTCAAACAGCAACTCAAAAAAATGAACTCGCCAGTATTCCAAGCCGTATCCTGGCCAAAATTGTAGACGTGTTACTGTGGTTACCAGCAACCTTCATTTTGACTGCATTTTTTACCCCTGAACAGGAAACCCGGTTTGCACAACTGAATGAAGAGTTCATGAATGTCGTGCTGAGTAGCGATGCAGATCCTGCACTGGCTCAGCAATTACAGACTCAAATGTTTGAGATGTTTTCTCAGCAAGCGTGGCTTGCCACAGCGGTCTATTTGATTATCATGCTGGCCATTCAAGCCTTTCTGATTGCCAAATCAGGCCAAAGTATTGGTAAAAAGCTCACGAAAATCAAAATTGTAGATGCAGAATCAGGTGAAAAGCCCAGCCTGTTGCGCGCTTTTACTATTCGTAGCGTATTCTTCATATTTTTAAATATTGTATTTATGCCACTGAGTTTAATTATTGACTGGGCCTTCGGATTGGGCAAAAAACGTCAAACCTTGCACGATAAACTAGCAAAAACGAAAGTTGTGAAACAATAGCGCAGGAATACACAAAATGGGATGAATATCATCCCATTTTGATTACAGAACTTTGAAATTGAAATAAAATTCCCATAAATCCTCCCCAATCCAGACCAGCAAAATCGGTTTTTATTACAGGCATTTAAAGCGCCCTAGATATAGCTTAGTTCGTGAATCTCAGGCATAATGCCCTACAACGTAGCGGTGTATTGTGATTAATAGGATGTTTTGTAAAATTCAGCCTTTTTTGTCATATGCACTTTAATCGCTATCCCATATTAAATTAGGGAATGGGACTCTTCACCGAGGTTGTAAAATGAGACAAACGATTTTAGCTGTATTGTCTTTATCTGCGATGACTGCACTCTTGACCGGGTGTGGTGGTGATATGGTACTTCTGAACTCTAAAGGTCCAGTTGCAGCAGGTCAAAGTAACCTGATGATGACTGCGATTTACTTAATGCTTTTGGTGGTTATTCCATCAATCATCATGGCATTATGGTTCGGTTGGAAATATCGTGCATCGAATAAAGACGCAGACTATAAACCTACATGGGCACACTCTACTGCGATTGAAATTGTGGTATGGGGTATCCCTGTCATTATTATTGGTATTTTAGCTTGGTTAACTTGGTGGGGTTCCCACAAGTATGACCCATACCGTCCAATTGAAGCAGATAAAGCACCTTTAACTGTTCAGGTTATTGCTGAGCAATTTAAATGGATCTTCATCTATCCTGAGCAAGGCATTGCAACTGTTAACGAATTGCGTTTCCCAGAGAAAACTCCGGTAAGCCTTCGTTTAACCTCTAACTTCACGATGAACTCGTTCTTCATCCCGGCGTTAAGTGGTCAGATTTATGCAATGGCAGGTATGCAAACTCACCTCAACCTATTAGCTGATGAAACTAGCCCAGCTGAAGGCTACCGTGGTTTCTCTTCAAACTATTCAGGTTACGGCTTCTCACAAATGCGCTTCCGTGCACATTCTGTGACTGATGCCCAGTTTGCAGAATGGGTTTCTGCTATTCAGGCAGGAAACGGTACTTCAGTTAACCCTAATGCAGTACAAAAAACTGTTCTAGACCAAGCTGAATTTGCAAGCTTACGTGACGGTAACCGCGGTGTTCACCAGATCGAAGCGATTATTGCAAGAGCTAAGACTCCTGAAGAGAAGGCTGCTGCTGAAGCAATGAAGCCTTACCCTACTAAGCCACATCCTGTGACTTACTACTCTTCTGTAGAGCAAGGTTTGTTTGAATCTGTGATTCACAAGTATATGAGTAACTACCACGGTGCTGACCATTCAGCTCCTGTAGAAGCTGCAGCGACTGATGCTGTTGCTCATGAAGCGTCTGCTTCTGAAGCTCATGTAGCTGGTGAACATGCGACTGCTTCTCAAGGAGAATAAGACATGAGCTTCTTAGGTAAGTTAGGTCCGGATGCAATTCCTTACGATCCAATCGTATTGGCAACTGTTGCAATGATGATCTTGGGTGGTATCGCAGTTGTTGCCGGTATTACCTACTTCAAAAAATGGGGCTACCTGTGGAACGAATGGTTCACATCTGTAGACCATAAAAAAATTGGTATCATGTACCTGTTCGTATCGATCATCATGCTGGTGCGTGGTTTCGCCGATGCGATCATGATGCGTCTTCAGCAGTTCCTTGCAAAAGGTGGCGGCGAAGGTTATTTACACCCTGAGCATTACGATCAGATCTTTACCGCGCATGGCGTGATCATGATCTTCTTCGTGGCAATGGGTCTTGTAGTTGGTTTAATGAACATCTCTGTACCGCTTCAAATCGGTGCACGTGACGTTGCATTCCCATTGTTGAACTCTTTAAGCTTCTGGTTATTCGCCGGCGCTGCGGGTCTGATGATGGTTTCACTTGCGTTAGGTGAATTCGCTGCAACAGGTTGGATGGCATACCCTCCACTGTCTGGTATCGAATACTCTCCAGGCGTAGGTATGGACTACTACATCTGGGCACTGCAAATTTCAGGTCTAGGTACGCTATTAACGGGTGTTAACTTCTTCGTTACCATCATCAAAATGCGTGCGCCTGGCATGAAACTTATGGAAATGCCAATCTTTACCTGGACATCTTTATGTACAGCAGTATTGATTATTGCGGCTTTCCCAGTGTTGACTGCAACAATTGCAATGTTAACGCTTGACCGTTACTTCGGTTTCCACTTCTTTACTAACGACTTGGGTGGTAGCCCGATGTTGTACGTGAACTTGATTTGGACTTGGGGTCACCCGGAAGTATATATCTTGGTATTACCAGCATTTGGTATTTACTCTGAAGTTGTTGCGACTTTCTCGCGCAAAGCATTGTTCGGTTACAAATCAATGGTGTATGCAACAGTAGCAATCACAGTATTGTCATTCGTTGTATGGGTTCACCACTTCTTTACCATGGGTGCAGGTGCCAACGTTAACGCGTTCTTCGGTATCATGACCATGATTATTGCGATTCCGACTGGTGTGAAAATCTTCTCTTGGTTATTCACCATGTACAAGGGTCGTATTGTTTACACTACTCCAATGCTGTGGACACTAGGCTTCCTGGTAACTTTCGGTATCGGTGGTTTAACAGGTGTATTGATGGCGGTTCCACCAGCGGACTTCCTGGTACATAACTCTTTATTCCTGATTGCTCACTTCCATAACGTAATTATTGGTGGTGTAGTATTTGCGATGTTCGCAGGTATCATCTTCTACTGGCCGAAAATGTTCGGTTGGAGACTGAATGAGACTTGGGGTAAAGCAGCGTTCTGGTTCTGGTTCTTCGGTTTCTACTTTGCGTTCATGCCACTTTATATCCTTGGTTTCATGGGTATGACACGTCGTTTGAATACATTTGACAACCCAGAATGGGACCCGTATGTAAATATCGCGATGTTCGGTGCAGTTCTAGTTGCACTGGGTATTCTATGTTTCATTCTGCAAATCGTGGTTGGTTTCTTACAACGTGACCAACGTCTGGATTTGACTGGCGATCCATGGGATGGTCGTACCCTTGAATGGGCGACATCTTCTCCTGCTCCGTTCTATAACTTTGCTCATCTTCCAAAGATCAATGGTATTGATACTTTCTGGATCGAGAAAGAAAATGGTGTTGCGTATGCAAAACCAACGAAGTACGAAGATGTTCATATGCCAACTAACCGTGCTGCCGGTTTCGTTATCGCGATGTTCATCACTGTTATGGGCTTCGGTTTAATCTGGCACATCTGGTGGTTAGTAGTTGTTACGTTCATTGCTTCTATCATTAGCTTCATCGTGTCTTCTTTCACCAAGAAAGTGGATTACTATGTTCCAGCTGCTGAAGTTGAACGTATTGAAAACGAACGCTATGCGATTCTTGAAAAACACTTGAAGAAGGACTAAGACAATGGCTGAAGTACTTCATCACGATAACCACGGACACGATGAGCATCATCATCACGATGATACTGACATCACCGTCTTTGGTTTCTGGACTTACTTGATGAGTGACCTTGTCCTGTTCGGTACACTCTTCATTGCGTTCGCTGTTTTGAGTAGCCACATTCCTGTGGGTACTCCAAGTGCGAGAGACCTGTTTGGCGACTCTTTAGGTTTCGTTCTTACTGAAACCTTCGCCCTCTTGATCTCTTCTGTAACCTTTGGTTTTGCAGTTCTTGCTGCATACAAAAAAGACGTTGCAAAAGTACTAACTTGGTTAGCGATTACTTGGGTATTCGGTGCTATCTTTATCGGCATGGAACTATATGAGTTCAATCACCTAGTTCATGCTGGTCACGGTCCAAGCACAAGTGCGTTCTTATCTGCGTTCTTTACTTTGGTAGGTACGCACGGTATTCACGTAACTTCTGGTCTGGTCTGGATGATCGTGCTTATGGTTCAAATCAAGAAATATGGTTTGACTCTTGCAAACACGCGTCGTCTAGCTTGCCTAAGCTTGTTCTGGCACTTCCTTGACATCGTTTGGATCTGTGTATTCAGCGTAGTTTACTTGATGGGAGTTCTGTAATGAGTCACGATCATAACGCTGCTGGCGAATCACACGGTAACGTTAAGCAATATACTGTTGGCTTTATCCTTTCTGTCATCCTTACCGTAATTCCATTCGGTATGGTGATGGCAGGCGGTTTTGGCCGTGGTATCTTGATTACTGTCATCGCGATTACTGCGGTTGCTCAGATTCTTGTGCAGTTAATTTACTTCCTGCATATGAACTCTTCTTCAGAGCAACGCTGGAACGTGATTGCATTCGTGTATACCATCTTAACTATCGCTATTCTTTTAGTGGGTTCTGTATGGATCATGAATTACCTACACTACAACATGATGATCTAAACTGGTCGTCATGCTGAAAAAGTATTTATTCCTGACTAAGCCAGGAATTCTCTTCGGTAACTTTGTTACCACTTTGGGTGGCTACTTCGTAGCCACCCAAGGTTCTGTAGATTTCCTTCTCCTGCTTATTACCCTTCTCGGTACTACGCTTGTCGTAGCATCAGGATGTGTGGTCAACAACGTGATTGACCAGGACATCGACCAAAAAATGCAGCGCACCCAAAACCGTGCTCTGGTCACCAAAACCATTTCCGAACCTGTTGCCTTGGCCTTTGCCCTGGTATTAGGCATCGCTGGTTTTAGTCTTTTATGGTTCTGGGTAAATGCGTACGCTTTCTTATTCGCGGTGATTGGTTTTGTCGTATATGTTGGTTTCTACAGCCTATGGACAAAACGAACCACAATTCATCAAACTGTTGTAGGCAGTATTTCTGGTGCAGCTCCGCCTGTCATTGGTTATACCGCAGTGGCCAATCAATTTGACCTCGGTGCGTTACTGATCTTTTTAGGTTATGCGCTATGGCAAATGCCTCACTCATGGGCGATTGCGATTTACCGTTTTGATGATTACAAAAATGCAGGCATTCCGATCTTGCCTGTGGCACGTTCGATTCATCGTACCAAGATTGAATCACTGGTTTATGTGGTGTTATTCACGCTGACCATGAATGCGTTATTTGTCTTTGGTTATGCCAACTGGTTCTATGCAGTGATTTTAAACTTACTGTGCATTTACTGGTTGTATATCGGTGTCATTGGATTTAAAGCTGAAAATGATCAACTTTGGGCAAAGAAATATTTCTTGTTCTCGGTGATCCTGATTACTGTCATTAGTATTATCTTTAGCTTTACCTCAACTGCGCCATCTACACAGATTGTATTTTTTTAAAAAGATAGAGTTAGTCTCTATCTTTTTTTATTTTGATTTCTCTTAATCCCCTACTTCCAATAGTTGTAGAGCAGAATCAAAAATTCGGCTTTATAAAGCTAAACCTCGATCTTCCTGATCGCTTAGAAAATTCAATCTTTCTGATTCCAGACTCCGATCCTTCAGTTTTCTAGATTTTCTGGCCTGATAAGTAAAGCTTGATCTTCGCAACAATACATGTGCTGAATTTAACCAGTCCAAATTTGCTTAAAGCCAAAGTCAGGTTCTGATGATCGATCTGGTTATAGAGATAATTTCGCAAAAATGTCTTATTTGGTTGAAATTATCCCTAAAGATCACTACAATTCCCCCTTCGCAAACACTGCGACACAACTTTGGTTGTGACTCCTTGCTTCAATTTACTTAAATTGGGGCTGTCCAAACCGTAAGGAGCTGACAATGCGTCATTACGAAATCGTACTTTTAGTACACCCTGATCAAAGCGATCAAGTAGTTGGTATGGTAGAACGCTACCTAACTCACATCAAAGAAGCTGAAGGTCAAATTCACCGTCTTGAAGACTGGGGCCGTCGTCAATTGGCTTACCCAATCAACAAGATCCACAAAGCTCACTACATTCTTATGAATGTTGAGTGTGGTCAAACTACTCTTGATGAGCTTGAAGAATTGTTCCGTTATAACGACGCAATCATTCGTAGCCTTATCATTCGTCGTGAAAACGCTATCACTGAAGAGTCACTATTGGCGAAGAGTGCTGAAGAGAAACGTGCGCGTAAAGCTCAACGTGAAGAAGCACAACACGCTCAAGACTCTGCTGAAGCTTAAGGAGAACATAACATGGCACGTTTTTACCGTCGTCGCAAGTTCTGCCGCTTTACAGCTGAGAACGTTACGTACATCGACTACAAAGATATCGACACTTTAAAACAGTACATTACTGAAAACGGCAAGATTGTTCCTAGCCGTATTACAGGTACTAAAGCTCGTTACCAACGTCAATTAGCGTTAGCTATCAAACAAGCTCGCTACTTGTCTTTGATCCCTTACACTGACAATCATAAGTGAGGTTGAGCTGTGGATATTATCTTATTACAACGCATTAAAAACCTAGGTAAACTAGGCGATAAAGTTTCAGTTAAAGCTGGTTACGGCCGTAACTTCCTTATCCCTCAAGGTAAGGCTGTTGCTGCAACTGAAGCAAACACTGCTGCTTTTGAAGCTCGTCGTGCTGAACTTGAGAAAGAAGAAGCTGCTATCTTGGCTGCTGCTCAAGCACGTGCTGACCAATTGAACGAAGTGAACATCGTTATCACTGCGAAAGCTGGTGATGAAGGTAAACTATTCGGTTCTATCGGTACTCGTGACATCGCTGACGCGTTGACAAATGCTGGTCTAGAAGTAGACCGTGCTGAAGTACGTCTTCCAAATGGCGCGCTTCGTCACACTGGCGAATTTAACATCGCAATCCAATTGCACCATGATGTTACTGCAGAAGTTCTAGTTACTATCGTAGCTGAGTAATTTCTCGCCTCAAAAAGAGCATGCGAAAGCATGCTCTTTTTTTATCTCTAAAAAATATAATCTAGCCAACACTGTCAAATTCATTTTATTATTCGTGTTTACAAAAAATTGCACTTCGCATTTTTGATCAGAGCGCGTATCATTTCATCTCGTAGTGAATAAACGCTATTCATCTCCGACGATATTTAACCATTGTATTTAAAATCAGGGATTTATATGTCACAGGCGAATGCCAGCAAAAAGGTAGCTACTGCTAAACCGGAAATTGTTACTGAAAATAGCAATCTCAAGGAGTTCCGTACTCCACCTCACAATTTAGCAATTGAACAGGCTGTACTTGCTGCCCTTATGACTGTGGCTGAATCTTTTGAGCAGGTCGGTGATGTGCTGACCGAAAATGATTTTTATGCCACCCGACACAAATATATCTTCCGTGCCATTGAGCAGCTCTCTAAAGAAAACTCGCCTTATGATGCGGTTCTGGTGCATGACTGGCTCATCAAACAAAACTTGCTCGATGCAATTGGTGGCGAAGAATATCTGATGCAGTTAATGGCAGATTCGCCATCGAGTTTCTATAACCTGGAAACTTATGCAGGCAAAATTAAAGAATTCTCTACCCTGCGTAGTATGATTAAAGTCAGCTCTGAAATTTTACAAAATGCCTATGACACCAAAGGCCGTACTGTCAGTGAAATTCTGGATCTGGCTGAGACCAATATTTTCTCGATTGCCGAACAGCATAATAACAATGCCAAAGCGCAAGGGCCTAAGCCGATCAACTCGGTGGTCGCGGACGTATTCGACAAATTAAATGAACTGTCGCAAATGGAAGGCAGCATTACCGGTTTAACCACTGGTTTTGTGGAACTGGATAACAAAACTTCCGGCATGCAATCCGGCGACCTGATTATTGTTGCGGCGCGTCCATCCATGGGTAAAACCACCTTTGCCATGAATCTGGTCGAAAGTGTCTTATTCAATAATAATCTGCCTGCTCTGGTCTATTCAATGGAGATGCCCGCCGACTCGATCGCCATGCGTTTGATTTCCTCATTTGGTCGCGTGCATCAGGGGCATTTACGTTCTGGTAAAATGGACAGTGATGAATGGTCAAAAGTCACCAGTACCATTGTGCATTTACAAGAAAAAAATCTGTATATCGATGATTCTTCTGCGCTACCACCAACAGAATTACGTGCCCGTGCGCGTCGTATTGCCAAAATGCATGGCGGAAAGCTGGGCTGTATCATGGTCGATTACTTGCAGCTGATGAAAGTACCCGGTATGGGCGATAACCGTGTCGGCGAGATCTCGGAAATCTCCCGAAGCTTAAAAGCTTTAGCGAAGGAAATGCAATGTCCGGTAATTGCCCTGTCACAGCTCAACCGATCGCTGGAAAACCGTCCAAACAAACGTCCGGTGATGTCCGACTTGCGTGAATCCGGTGCGATTGAGCAGGATGCCGACTTGATCATGTTTATTTACCGTGATGAGGTTTATAACAAGGAATCCAAAGAAGCTGGCACCGCCGAAATCATTATCGGCAAACAGCGTAACGGCCCGATTGGTACCGTGCGTCTGGCATTTGAAGGTCAATATACCCGCTTTAGTAATCTCTCACCTGAGTTCTATGCTCAGTATGATGACGAAGAGTAATCAGGCTCTCGTCATCACATTTCCATCGTCCCTCTAGGAGTAATTTAGGGTGCGTCAAGCTACAGTTTATATTGACAGCGCAGCGCTGCAATATAATTTAAACCGTGTCAAACAACTTGCCCCAACCGCGAAAATCGTCAGCATGGTAAAAGCCAATGCTTATGGACACGGAGTTAAAGACTGCTTAGCAGCCTTAAGCGAAACCGATGCCTTTGGTGTCGCCTGCCTGCAAGAAGCCTTAGAAATTCGTGAATTGGGCTATCTACAGCCGATCACGCTTATCGAAGGTATTTTTTCTGCAGATGAAATGCCAATCGTAATCGAACAGAATATTGAAGTCATTGTGCATCAACAGGCTCAAGTCGACTGGTTAATTGCACATAAAGATTCCTATATCGCCAAAGAACTTAAAGTCTGGGTCAAACTGAACAGCGGCATGAACCGCCTGGGCTTTAAAATTGAAGCGATTAAAGATGTTATTCATACACTACAAGCTGAAGGCTTTACTTGCGTGCTTGCCATGCATTTTGCTAATGCCGATGCCGAGCATCCACTGAATGATGAACAAATCCGTCAATTCCTTGAAGTGAAACAGGACTGCGCACCAATTTTAGCTTCTTGCTGTAACTCGGCTGCAATCTATAAATATCCAGAATTGCATTTTGACTATGTCCGTCCCGGGATTATGCTCTACGGCGCGACGCCTTTTGCAGACAGGGATGTGCATGATCTGGACTTAAAGCCAGTCATGACGTTTACAGCTGAAATTATTGCTTTGAATGATATTCAAGCGGGTGAGCATGTCGGTTATGGTTCGACGTTTACCGCAAATCAAGACATGACGCTAGCGATTGTTTCAATTGGCTATGGTGATGGCTACCCTCGCGCTTTCCTGAAACAGAACTATGTCGCGATTAATGGCCAGCAAACTCGTGTGATCGGCCGCGTAGCGATGGATATGATTGCCATTGATGTGACAGGACTAGAAGTGCAATTGGGCACAGAAGTCGAACTTTGGGGTAAAACCCGTCTGGTGGATGATGTAGCGACAGCCAATGGCACGATTGGTTATGAACTATTATGCAGGCTCAGCAATCGTCCACTACGCCAAGTAGTCTGATCTAGTTCTCAAAATAAAAAAAGCCCAACTTATGTTGGGCTTTTTCTTTAGGCTGACTTTTGTTCTTCGCCCTGCTCTATGCATAATTGCATTAATAAGGCATCGACATGGCTTTGCTGAAAGGCAAAAGGATTAAAGTCATCAAATCCCATTTCCCGACAGAATTGCTGGATCTGACTGCGTTTGGAAATATATTTCATGGACCAGTCCGGGAAACTTGGATATTCAATTTCCTTGGTCTCAAATAGTTTAATGTCCTGATGGCGAGGATCTTTATTCAGTCGCTCCACCAGCAGACTTTTTAAAGTGGGACATTCACCTTCGAGACATTGAAAAAAATGACCATCTGCGAAATACAGTACACCTGTCACTTGATGCTGGTAATTAAAATCACGAGCTTCTTTCAGGATATTCGCCAAATCTTCAAGTAAGTCAGGTTTGGGAGAAGTACTTTTACTGGCATAACAAAATTGGTACATGTGCTAACTCCTCTTTTTTTATTATACCTGATGCATAGAAGTTAACACTGTACGCGAAAAACCTGAACCCGGATAGGTTTATTATAAGAAATACTCATTAGAGGGAACCGGAAGTTCCGCCAATCCTTTTTTCAAGGTCTCTGACCATTGCCGGCTGATTGACGTGAAATACTCATCATCTTCGGCAATACGCTTGCCTCTTGGCATGATCAGACTGTCTTTTTTATAGACCAGCACATCGAGGGGCATACCAACCGATACATTGGAACGTAAGGTTGATGCAAATGAAATCAGGGAACAGCGCAAAGCTTCATCCAGCGGCATATCATAAGTCAGCGCACGATCCAAGATCGGCTTGCCATATTTACTTTCGCCAATCTGGAAATACGGCGTATCGCGTGTGGCACAGATAAAGTTCCCTTGTGGATAGACATGATAAAGCTGCATGTCCTGATCTTTAAGTTGCCCACCGACCAGCAGATTGCAATAATAATTACTTTGTTCCGAAATATCGCTCGTAACATTCGCAATCACTTTCTTCAGTATACTACCTACCAGCTCAGCGACATCAAACATGGTGTGCAGACTCAAGATATTGGGTTCCTGCTTCAGTTCGAGCTGATTTTTAATATGCCCAATTACGGCTTGTGTTGTTGCCAGATTTCCGGATGCCTGTATGACGATCATACGTTCCCCAGGAATACCAAAGGTATACAACTTTCGAAATACAGAAATGTGATCTACTCCGGCATTTGTCCGGGTATCACTGATAAAAAGCATACCTTGCTCTAAACGTAGTGCACAACAATACGTCATTCATTCGTCCTTATTAATATCCTAGCACTTGAACGATGGAATGCATGGATTCCACACCGCCCTTTTCTCTGACACCGCGTACCGGCGCCACATCCCAATAATCCCGTCCAATCGCCACATAAACATGCGAACTTGGAGTAAACAACAGATTACTGACATCAAAACAATACCATGTCTGGTCTACAAACACCTCTGCCCAAGCGTGACTGGCCAGATGCGAAGCATTTTGTGCATATAAATAACCAGAAACATAGCGGGCAGGTAAACCTAGATATTTGCACATGGCAATAAAAATATGACTATGGTCCTGACAGACGCCCTGTCTGGACTCAAAGGCATCTATTGCAGAGCCTTGCACTGAAGTACTGTTGGAAATATAAGGCACATGCTCCAGCAAGGCCTGTGCCAGTCCAATCAAATGCTGACGGGTTAATGCAGGAACATGACGTTGTGCAAAGTCTTTCATTGCTGCATTACATTGTGTCGATTCGGTCGGCTGTAGAAAAAGATTGGGATTGATTGAATCATTCAATCCACTCTGATGCGCAGGATTCAACTCGACTATTCCTTGTGCCATGATAGTCAGGGAATGATAAGGCTCCCGCTGGCTACAGGTCATCCACAGATTATGAAATGCATCTTTCCGGATTTCTTTATTACCTGGCACACTAATATCCCAGGAATGCACCCGCTGATGCGCATTGCTCGAAGGCATCATTTTAATGTACTGAATACTGTTCCTCACCTCGGCCGTGTACATATAATGCGTTTGGTGATTCACCATCAATTTCATACATCTGCCTCAAACAGTTGATGAATATGGTCGCTAAACTGGTAAAACTGAATCCGGTTCGGTTCTGTACGCAACTGCTCCCAGTACTGTTCCAGATCATTCCAGCCCATCTCTACCAAAATTCTGACCACATAATCAATCTTGCAGAGTGTAGTACTGGTTTCTTCACCCAGACGTAACTGATGATCGAGCTGTTCGACACATTGCCCTAGACTAAAAAACAGAAAAATATCGGAAGATTCGGCTTCCAGAATATCTTCACATTCCGTCACCACTTCACAGATATAACCAGCATTTTTGTCTGCGGTTTTGATCAGTTTCATCAGTTCCGCATAGCCTGAAGCAGACAGCACCCCGCGTAATTCCTGAATATTGTCTTTGGCCACTTTAAACTGCTGGCTAAAAGACGCCACTTGCGTAGGATCAAGTACTAGCTCATTTAGGGAACTGGCATCAAAGGCAGGTAAACAAAAGGCATGGGCATACGCCACTGCCGCTTCGTCTTCTAAAAATGGAAAGCGCGCACATAAAAAATGAGTGCGAGATAAATAACGCCCTAGCCAAAAAATATGTTGTGCATTGCTATTCAGCAAAACCATGACATTTTCCTTCTTTGGAATCTTATGAATGTAAATTGTCGACTACCCAGGTATCTTTGATACCACCACCCTGTGATGAATTCACCACCAGTGAGCCGGGCTGCATCGCCACACGGGTCAAGCCACCCTGTACGATTTCAGTACGATAAGGCGAACTTAATACAAATGGGCGTAAGTCGATATGACGTTCAGCAATACCAAAATTGGTCAAAGTCGGACTAACCGATAAGTCCAAAGTTGGCTGCGCAATATATAAATGCGGCGCAGCTAAAATTTTCTCCCTGAAAGTTTCAATTTGCTGTTTAGAGGCTTGTGGTCCAATGAGCATGCCATAACCGCCCGAACCCTGCGCTTCTTTCACCACCAGTTGATCCAGATGAGCCACGACATAGTCTAATTCTTCAGAATTACGACATTGATAAGTCGGAACATTTTTTAGAATTGGCTGCTCGCCCAAATAAAAATGAATCATTTTGTCGACATATGGATAAACCGATTTGTCATCTGCCACACCGGTTCCCGGTGCATTGGCAATCACAACATTATTTTGCAAATAAGCTGACATCAAGCCAGCCACACCCAAAGTGCTATCCGGTTTAAAGCATAAGGGATCAAGAAACGCATCATCGACCCGTCTATAAATAACATCGACTCGTTGGCGACCACGTATGGTTTTTACATAAACCTTCGAGTCATCAACAAAAAGGTCACGTGATGTTACTAATGGCACATCCATCTCTCTTGCAAGGAAAGAATGTTCATAGTAAGCACTATTAAAACGTCCTGGAGTTAATACCACCACAAATGGCTTGTCGACATAAGCATTTTCGATCAGGATTTCTTTTAATAATTGTGGATATTGCTCGATTCCGGCAATCTTGGACTGCTCGAATACTTTCGGCATCAGTTTTTCACTGATCTTGCGGCATTCCAGCATATAAGACACGCCAGATGGCGTTCTGAGATTATCTTCTAAGACATAAAACTCGCCCTTGGAATCACGGATCACATCGATCCCGCTAATCTGGCTATAAATCCCGCCTTTCAAGCTATGTTGATACATATGCGGCTGATAGGCTTCATGAGTTAAAATCTGCAACTCAGGAATGATATTGGCTTTTAAAATGTCCTGTTGATGATAAATATCATGTAAGAATAAATTTAGCGCCCGTACCCGTTGTGCCGAGCCTAAAGCCACCATATTCCACTGTTTCCGGTCTATGACTCGCGGAATGATATCGTAGGGAATAGTGCGTTCTACGCCTTCTTCATCGCCATAAACGGTAAAGGTAATACCGTGATTTAAAAAATGTTCTTTTGCTACCTGATTCAGTGCATTGAGTTCATCCAGCGTATGTTGAGATAACCATTCTTCCAGTCTTTGACCTGCCTGACTGGACAGCACATGTTCATCCTGCATTTCATTAAAGAACTTTGAAGATAACTGCTGTAGTAAAAGTTGTGGATTCGTTGTAGTAGATACCGCTGTAGTTTTAGTGTCTATAAAATTTTTTCCAATATTCTGGGAACTAAATTTATCAATTGTTTCAATCACATTTGTATCCTGATTTCCTTTAAGCATACAAACCCTCGTATTATCATCTATTATAATTAAATCAAAGCAATATCCATGCCATGACATCTGTATTTCAATTACCATTAATCTAATAAATGCCCTTTGAACTCAATGCCATTTTCGACCAAGTTGTTTTAGAATTGTAGGACAAATGTTGCACAGAGGGACTTGCGAAAAAATGAGAGTTTTTTTATTGTGTTAAGCTAAGCCTAAATCCCCTCTTCTTTATTGCCAGCAAAATAAATTATGTCAGCACAAGAAAAAGAAACTTCAAACAGTCTATATCGCCAATGGCAAATTTTGTCGCGTCTTTCTACCGGCAAATGGATGGGAACACGTGAATTACAGGAAATCCTCAATCGTGAAGGCATCGATATCAGTCTGCGCACCATTCAGCGCGACCTGAATCAGATTGCTCAACGCTTTCCGATTGAAAGCAGTAAAACCACGCCGCAAGGCTGGCGTTGGCGTTCAGATGCGCCGCTGCAAAGTTTGCCGCATATGACCAGCTCGCAAGCGGTCACTTTCATGATGGTCGAAGAACATTTAAAACATCTGCTGCCACCGAGCCTGATCGAGGAAATGAATCCGTGGTTTGATCTGGCACGACGCAGTCTTTCTTCCCAGAACAATGTCCGGCAATGGATTAACCGCGTACGCATTGTTCCGGCTACCCAACCCCTGATTCCACCTGTGGTAGATAAGGCTGCGCAGCAAGCGGTGTATGAAGGTCTGTTACAGGACAAACAGCTGGAATGTGTGTATCAGGGCCGCGGTCATAATAGCGAAGAAAAAACCTATATTCTCAATCCTCTGGCATTGGTACAAAAAGGGTCAATCATCTATCTGGTGTGTACCCGTCATGACAAGTCCGATATCCAGACCTTTGCCCTGCACCGCTTTAAATCGGCCGTCGTGCTGAATTCACGTGCCTTGCATCCGGTCAATTTCGATATTGATGAGTATATTGATTCTGGTGCGCTGGGCTTCCGGGTGGACTTCAACCACCCTACTGAAAATGTCACGCTAAAACTCAGGATGTCGGAATCGGATGCACATTATTTTGAGGAAAGCCAGCTCAGCAAAGACCAGAAAATTGAAAAAATGGAAGATGGCATGTCGCTGATCACTGCTACCGTGCCATTTACCTCGCAACTGGTCTGGTGGCTACGTAGCTTTGGTAAAAAGATTAAACATATTGAACCGAGTATTGTAGCCAATGCAGTCGATCAACTGGATGAGGAAAACCCTTAACCATACAGGCTTTATCCAGATTCTTTTAGGTATTCCAGAATAAAAAATCCCCAAAGTGGGGACTGGAGAATTTTGCTTATATTTTTGTTCTTGTTGTGGTGATCTGCCGCTGTGCCAGGCTGCTTTTCTTTAACACCCCGAAATGCAGCCTGGATGAAACATCAATATTTAAAAATGACTGAGACATGAGCAAGCCAGTTCAGCATCATTAAAGCGAATGGATTTTTTGGTCATGGTTTAAGACTCCTATGTAGTGAATAAACCGACTATAAAGTCATCCGCCTTACTTGTGAAATAAATAGAATGCATGTCTTTTGCAGATTTTTTCTATAGAACTTTTTCCGTAAAATTTATCTGTAATCGCTGCCGATTCATTGTCTGGCTTAATAGCATTTTCGGCAAGTTTATAAAATCGAATAACAATTCTCTGCTTGTATAAGATACCTCGCTCTGCACATCATAAAGCCCTATAGAAGTAGAAATAGGGACTTAATTTTACAATGGCTAACCCTGCTCAATTAGTACGTCACAAGCTGCTCAATACTTTCTTTTCCCGCCATTCGGTCTGGTTTGCCTGCATTCTGATTGCAGTGATTTTTACTACATTTCATATCGGTTATTCACCGCGTTATATCTATTATTTTATGCCGCAAACGTTAGTGAATACCCTATGGATCCTGAGCATTCTGCTGAGTTTGCTGGGTTTGTATGATGTACTACAAAATAAGCATTCCATTCTGAAAAATTATCCCATTATGGGACATTTCCGCTTTATCTTTGAGGAATTCCGTCCCGAGATTCGTCAGTATTTTATTGAAGCCGACCGGGACGCACTGCCTTTTTCCCGTATGCAGCGCAGTCTGGTGTATCAGCGGGCAAAAAATGAAAATTCTGATAAACCTTTCGGCTCGATCCTGAATGTCTATGAAGATAATTACCGTTTTGTTAGTCATTCCATCACGCCCTGCAAAGTTGCCGATCCGCAGACTTTTCGCATCCTGATTGGAAATGAGCAATGTACCCAGCCCTTTTCAGCTTCTATTTTAAATATTTCAGCCATGAGCTTTGGCAGCATGAGTGCCAATGCAATAAGAGCCCTTAATCTCGGCGCTCAAAAAGGTGATTTTTTCCATGATACTGGAGAAGGCAGTATCAGTCCCTACCATCTGGAATATGGCGGTGATCTGGTCTGGGAAATTGGCAGTGGTTATTTTGGCTGCCGTACTTTAGATGGGCAATTTGATCCGGAACGTTTTGCTGCACAAGCCAAATTACCCCAAGTGAAGATGATTGAAATCAAGCTTTCGCAAGGCGCAAAACCTGGCCACGGCGGTATTTTACCTAAAAGTAAAATTTCGGAAGAAATTGCCCAAATTCGAGGCATCAGCCGTGATCATGATTGTGTTTCACCTTCGAGTCATCCGGCATTTAGCACACCGATTGAAATGATGCATTTCATACAAAAATTACGTGAACTTTCCAACGGAAAACCGGTCGGATTTAAGCTATGTCTGGGCCAGCCGTGGCAGTTTATGAGCATGGTCAAAGCCATGTTACATACCCAGATTTATCCGGATTTTATTGTGGTTGATGGCTCTGAAGGTGGAACCGGTGCTGCACCCATTGAATTAATTGACTATGTCGGTGCGCCTTTAAGAGAAGGTTTACTGTTTGTACACAACACCCTTGTTGGTGCAGGTTTGAGAGATAAGATCAAAATTGGTGCAAGTGGTAAAATAATTAGTGCATTCGATATTGCCAGCACGCTTGCCATTGGTGCGGATTGGGTGAACTCTGCCCGTGGTTTTATGTTTGCAGTGGGCTGTATTCAGGCACAAAGTTGTCATACCAATCAATGCCCTGTCGGAGTCACCACCCAAGACAAAGATCGCCAGAAAGCCTTACATGTGCCGACCAAGGCCGAACGGGTGTTTCATTTTCATAAAAACACCTTACATGCCCTGTCTGAACTAATAGCTTCCGCAGGTCTCAAACACCCTTCCGCTATTAAGGCGCATCATCTGGCACAACGCGTGAATAATCACGAAATAAAGAACTTTGCGCAGATTCATTTTTGGCTCAAAGAAGGTGAATTATTGTCCTGTGAAAATAAGGATGAGGAGAACTTCTACTTCAGGATGTGGAATTTGGCCCAATTAGAAAAATTTTAATTTGATGCAGTTAAAATCAAAAAAGGCGTTTTAATAAACGCCTTTTTAAATATCCAATTTTCACTCTATTAATAATAAGTTTTGCTGCCATGTGCATGCAGAAAGGCAGGAATCAGTCCCGTGAGTGCAGCACGAATATCAGCACGCTCATTGATTAACTGATGCGAACCTTCTTCTAGCATCAGCAAAGTTTGGAGCCGGAATTTACGCCGGATAAATTCGATATTATAACGCCAGTCGACAGTCTGATCCTGTGCACCCTGCGCCAGCCAGACTGGAATACGACAAGCCGGACGCGCTTCCATTTCCAGCATCCAGCGTGACATCGCTAAAATCCAGTCCATGCCCATTATTCGCGGTTGTAATGGATCTTTAAGCCGGATAAAACGCAAAAACTCCGGATTATGGTTATTGCGTCTGAAATGTCGGGGAACTTCACGTTTGATTCGGCTAATAATGCCCAATCCGACCGAATTATGCCACCAGGCAGTTTTAGCGGGACGAATCAATGGTGATAACAATAAGACTCGTTCAACAAAAGGATTTTCACGACGTTCCGCAAACTCCAGTAAATGGTGCATCCAGATCGCACCGCCGGTACTCTGCCCGATGCCGACCCAAGGTTTAGGTAATTGTGAAGCGTGCTGCACATAACGATGTACGGCATGTAAAACCTGCTGATAATGATCAAAATTCTGAATGCTGGCAGGTGAACCATCACTCAGACCATGTCCCGGCAGATCATAGGTTAATACGCTAAAACCCTGTTCCAAAAGCTCTTTGACAATCGGCTGATAAATACCGCTATGTTCCAGATAACCATGCAGCAAAAAAGCGGTTCCCTGAATATTGTCAAAGCGGGTATTTTCCAGATTCGGTTCAAACACCTGTACATGCAACTTGAATAATGGCATCTGTACATAGCCCTGCCAGTGTTTGCAGTCCAGTAAATCAAAACCATAAAGCTTTCGATAGGACTGCAGATCAATCGGCGGTTCATCACTACGATTCAGGTTTAAAGGTGGCAAGAGTTGAGGCGTAACATCCCGACTCGGAATGGGTAAATCCAGCTGTTTCAGAATGGTGGGATTTAAAAATGGGATATCAGACATTATGGCACCTCCCGACAGTCACTGGATCCAAACCACATATCGCGCATGGTCGCCAACATTTCATAATTGGCACGACGACTGTGATCATAATTTTGTGCACTTGGACGCCATCGTGTCAATGGCGTTGGCATCGGCGCTTCTACCGGAATGGTTTGTATGCCATTTAACGCAAATAAACGGCGGGTACGCGGCATATGATAACGATCCGTAATCAGAATCACTGTAGGCGCTCCACCTTTCTTTTGTAATAATAATGAACTGAAACGGGTATTTTCACAGGTGTTCATGCTGCGATCTTCCAGTAATTTGGCATCGACACCATGATTTTTTAACCAGCGCTGCATATACGGCGCTTCGACCCCACTCAGAACAATCGGCAACTGGTAATGTTTCTCTACTGCCAGCGTGGTTTCCAGCCGTAGTCGCGTATAGTTATTGACGACAATTTCTTTGCCGTGGTCATCTAAAGTTAATCCACCACCCAATACCACAATGGCATAAGGCTGGGAGCTATTCGCCGGTTTAGCCTGCTGTTGCTCTTGTAGTAAAGCCAAGTCCTGCTGGATTTCCTCTCCATCGGTTTCCTGTACCGAACTGGCTTCGCCTTGTTCCAGCGGATGCGTTGTCAGAAACTCCATATATTGCTCAATACGTTCCTTGTTTTCACTACTGTCCCACTCCAGCAATTCCCGGACATTTGCTGTCGGATCGACTGGTTCTGCACCTTCCTGTGAGGACAATAACGGCACCTGAGCAGGTGGACTTTGCTCTGCTTTTTGATCCTGCTGCTCGCGTTGATATTCTTCAATTACTTGCTGCAGTGCTTTATAACGCGCCTGAATCAGCATCAGGTTGGCAGAATTATTTTGCTGGATATCCTGTTCCATGACCTTTAAATAAGCCTGACGGGCAATCCACAAATCAGAGCCAGGTTCCAGATTTTCATGCTCGCTTAACGCTGCCATTTTCTGGCTTTGGGCCGCGACTTCATTTAGCTCTAGGGAGACAAACTGGTTTAAGCCCTTGACGATCATTTTTGAGTAAAAAGGCGTATAAACCAACACCAGTAGACAGCCGCATAGCACAAACAGTCCAGTGACAATTTGTAGCAAACGTACCATCCAATGGGTGTTTTTCATGTTATTCCTCTTCCTGATGAGAACGGATCAAGCCATTTTTATTGAACAATACAGGTTCAGGTTCCAGCATCAGACTAAATTTCTCCCAAACCGATTGCTGTACTGCACGATACGTTTTACGGACATCGGTGAGAGAGGCTTGACCATAATTCACCAAGACCAATGCCTGTTTGTGGAACATGCCGACAGGCCCCAACTGTTTACCCTTCCAGCCCGCCTGATCAATCAGCCAGCCCGCTGCTAGTTTAACTTGAGAATTGGCTTGCTGGTAATGGGGTAAATTCGGGAAAGATACAGCAATTTGGTCAAAGTCCGCCTGATCAACCACCGGATTTTTAAAGAAACTGCCCACGTTGGGAAATTCTTGCGGATCAGGTAATTTGTTCTGACGAATCTGGATAACCTGTTGCTGCAAGTTTTCTGCTGTGAGCTGATCACCGACCGCAGTCTTCAGATCACCATAATTCAGTTTCAAATCTGGCTGTTTAAGTAATCTAAAAGTCACATGGGTAATCACATAACGATTGGGATCATCTTTAAAAATACTATGCCGGTAGGCAAACTGACAATCTGCTGCCTGAATCGAAGCAAACTGTTTCAATTGTCGGTCATAGACCTCAACAGAATCGATGAATTCTCCGACTTCAACGCCATAAGCGCCAATATTCTGTACTGGAGAAGCTCCAACACGCCCAGGAATCAGGGCCAGATTTTGTAAACCATACAGACCTTGTGCTGTAGTCCAGAGCACGAAGTCATGCCAGCCTTGTCCACCACCCACACGTAAGCGCTGCGACTGATCATCAGCATCCAGCATTTCTATGCCCTGAATATCCATATGCAGAACCAGTGCATCAATCTGCTCCGGCAACAACATATTGCTACCACCTGACAGGATCAACACATGGAGTTGCTGCTGTTCCGCAAAATCCAGTGCAGCCAACAGGTCAGCAGTTGATTGAATCTGGGCATAGTGCGAAGCAACTGCTTCTAAATTTAAGGTATTAAAAGGTTTAAGTTGAACCTGGGTTTGAATCTGCATCGCTTAAACCTTGTGTAAATTCTGTTTAAAAATCTCAATCCAGGCTTGGCTGCTGGATTCACATTGATCAAGCACCCGCTCAAAGCCATCCGCTTCGCCATAATAAGGATCGGGTAAGGCCTGTTTTGGATAAATCTGATCATGTTCACTCATTAATGCCACGCGTGCACGTACATGACCAAGCTGAGTTTCTGCCAGACGCTGTATGTTCTGGATATTGGATAAATTCTCCAGATCCATCGCCAGAATCAGATCATAATCAATAAAATCATGCGGAATAAGTTGACGTGCGCGAAGTGCTGAAAGGTCATAGCCACGTTTTAGTGCATGCTTCTGGCTACGCAAGTCCGGTGCCTTGCCCGGATGATAATTACTGGTTCCGGCAGAGTCGACCACAATGTTCAGTTGCTGTTCATCACAATAATGTCTGAGTACAACTTCTGCCGTGGGAGAGCGGCAAATATTCCCCAAACAAACACATAACACCTTGTATGGCGTTCTGGATGACATAAACAACCTCAGAGCTACTTTATTTTAAGGATTCTTATGTTAAGTTATTTATATACTGATTCCTATCTCACAACCATAGAATAATCTCGTATTTGCAATAAAAAAATCAAGGATATCGCCATGAATCGTTTTCAGTTTCAAACCGTCCCCAATATCATTGCCGGACTAGGCACGATTCAGGAATTATTTAAAATTCTAAAAAATGGCCGTTATCAACGTCTTCTGCTAGTGACTGACCCGGGGATGCTGAAGCAGCAATTACATCTGCCGCTTCTTGATATTATTGAATCTGCCGGGCTGGAGTACGTGATTTACTCGGATGTTCAGGCCGATCCGCCCGATACAGTGGTGCTTGAAGCGGCGGCTTTTGCAAAACAGGAAAATATTGATGTGGTGCTGGGCTTTGGTGGTGGCAGCTCAATGGATGTGGCCAAACTCATTGCAATTTTGGCGCATCCTGAGCAACATCAGACATTGTCCGATTTGTATGGCGTTGATAATGCCACTGGACCGCGTTTAGCTTTAATTCTAGTTCCAACTACCGCTGGAACCGGTTCAGAAGTGACGCCGATTTCGATTGTCACCACAGGTGAAACCACCAAGACCGGCATTGTCGCGCCCATTCTCTATGCAGATGTTGCCATTCTGGATGCAACCTTTACTCAAAATTTGCCGGCACAGATCACTGCCGCCACTGGCATTGATGCCATGGTACATGCTATTGAAGCCTATACCTCAAAACACAAGAAAAACCCATATTCGGATATGCTGGCCAAACAGGCCTTAAGATTGCTGAATGCCAATTTACAACATGTGCTGCAAGACGGATATGATTTAGATGCGCGTCAAAATATGCTGGTCGGTTCCATGCTGGCTGGACAAGCTTTTGCCAATGCACCGGTCGCTGCCGTACATGCGCTGGCTTATCCGCTTGGTGGCCATTTTCACCTGTCACACGGGCATAGCAATGCGCTGGTTCTAACTGAAGTATTAAAGTTTAATGCGCCAGCGGCTAAACAGCTCTATGCGGAATTAATGACCTGGCTGGATCCCCGCAGTAAAGGTTGTCATGATGGCCTGACCGATCTATTTATTGATCATTTTAATAATCATCTGATGCAAAGCGGTTTAACTTTAAAACTAAATCAGTTGAATGTTCCAGAACATATGCTGCAGGTCATGGCAGAAGATGCGATGCAACAAAGCCGGCTGTTGCAAAATAATCCACGTGAACTCAAGGTGGAGGATGCTTTTCAGATTTATCAGGCGATCTATGCCTAGACCAATTTCTACCTAAGCCTGAATAGCTGAGGATTTAATAATCTAGACCAATTTCTACCTAAGCCTGAATAGCTGAGGATTTAATAATAATGAAAGCTACGATCAAACAGCGTGAACACTATACTTTTTTCCTGCCCATTCAAACCCGATGGGCAGACAATGATCTGTACGGCCATGTCAACAATGTGACTTATTATAGTTATTTTGATACCGCAGCCAATGCCCTGCTGATTCAGGAAGCTGATTTTGATCCTAAATATTCCCCGATGATTGGGCTGGTGGTCAACTCCAACTGTCAGTTCAATCAGGAACTGTCTTATCCGGAAATCATTGAAGTGGGCGTGGCGATTGAAAGCATGGGAAATTCATCGCTCAGCTATGATCTGGCTATTTTTAAACGCAACTCAGATACAGCCGCTGCGCAAGGCAATTTTGTTCATGTATTTGTCGATCGTGAGACACGAAAAAGCACCCCGATTCCAGTCGAAATGCGGGATGCTTTATCTCGATTTGTTGTGACTTAAAATCCAGCCTATTTCAGCTGAATATTTTGCAGTTCACCGTCAAACTGCTGTAACAGATCGCGTACTGCCGGTTCAGCATGTAACAATTCTTCGGCACGTTTAAAGGCACGTGCCTTACGCTGATGCTGCATGGTATAGGGCGTGAGCTGATCCACATTTTCAAATTTCACCTGGAAGTCTGTTTGCGGCCATTGCTGTTGTAAGGCCGCTTCCAGATTATGTTGCAACTGGGTCAACAGCTGCTGGTACTGTTCAGGAATATGGAAAACGGATTCGCCATTCATCTGACCAGTCATGACGCCATACTGTGCCAGTTCCTGTACCGCTGGAGAAAGTTGGCTATTACGGAACCAGTATTCCCATTTTTCTACGCTCCACTCGCCTTCTAAGGTTTGCTCAGGTATTTTTAAAATATCCTGTGGCATCAGATTCTGCGTATTTACATCTTGGGAAATATCTTCCAGCAAAGCTGTCTGTGCAACTGGCTGAACCGGAACTGTATTTTCAAGAGCAGGCTGAGCAATCGAATCCTGTGAAAGTTCCAATTCCGGTGCAGCAAGACTAAATTCCTCATCAGCAGACATACTGTCTTGTGCTGGCTCGGTAGGGATGACAGCATCTGCAGGAATAAACTCTTCAAGCAGCAAATCAGCCGAACTGTTGCTGGTAGCAGGTGCTTCTGGCGTACTCTCGATTTCATCAAAACCAAATAAGCCTTTGTCATCATTTGGATCAAAAATAATTTGATCACTAGACTGCACTTCTTCAATGGTGGTCTGAATTACTACGGGCTGGATAGATTCAGGCTCAGTGATGCTAGTTGGCTCGTCTTCATCCAAAAAATCATCCGAAGAAGGTTCAGACGCTGATGCGACATCAATCTCCTCATCTGTCTCATCGTCCAGAGAAAAATCATCAAATACAGGCTCCGCTTCAAATGATTGTGTTTCTACGGACTCAGATTGAAGTTGTGTCTGAACGGGCTGCTGTAGGCGTGTTGTATGAGTTGTTGCCTGTTGCGGTGCAGTCTCCTGCATCACCGGAATTTCGCTTGGCTGTAAGGGACGGAAAGCCAATAAACGTAGCACCGTCATCTCAAAGCCTTGTTCCTGTGTAACTGCAAGCTGTAAATCGGCACGCCCCTTACAGGCAATCTGATAATAGAGTTGCAGGTCTTGTGCTGAAATTAGAGCCGATAATTGCATGATCTTTTGATTGATCTCTGCACTGTATTTCAGGCTCAGATCTGGCAGGTACTGCAATAAAGCCAGTTCATGTAGGGTTGAAATCAACTGGTCGAGCACCAGTGACACATCCAGAGCTTGCTGACGGAATTGTAGTAATAACTGACTGACCTGCGCTTTCTGGTTCTGATGAATCGCCAGAATCAGATCATAAATAATGGTACGGTCAATCAGACCGAGCATGTCTTTAACATCCTGATGCTGGATTGCACCCTGACCATAGGCAATCGCCTGATCGGTCAACGACAAGGCATCACGCAGAGAACCTTGTGCAGATTCAGCAATCTGCCAGATCGCATCCTGATCAGACTGAATACTTTCTTTGCTAAGAATATGGCCCAGATGTTCGGTAATTTCATCGACTGCCAATGGGCGCAAGGTAAATTGCAGACAGCGAGAAATTACGGTAATTGGCAGTTTTTGCGGATCGGTGGTTGCAAATAGGAATTTGACATGTTCCGGCGGTTCTTCTAGCGTCTTTAATAAGGCATTGAAAGAATGCGTGGACAGCATGTGCACTTCATCGATCAGGTAGACCTTGAAGCGGCCTTGAGTCGGTGCATAAGGCACATTGTCGAGCAACTCGCGGGTATCTTCGACCTTGGTACGGGATGCCGCATCAATTTCAATCAGGTCAATAAAACGACCTTCATTGACTGCGGTACAGGTCGCACAGACTTCACAAGGCGTCGAGGTAATACCGGTTTCACAGTTCAGGCACTTCGCCAAAATACGTGCAATCGTGGTTTTTCCAACACCACGCGTTCCCGTAAACAAATAGGCATGATGCAAACGACCACGTTCGAGCGCGCTGGTTAAAGCACGTGATACATGGTTTTGCCCCACCAATTCATTGAAATTACGAGGACGGTATTTTCGCGCAAGTACTTGATACATGTATGCTCCTTTTTACAGGTCTAAGCATACTGTTTTTTTATGAAATAGTGAAATGAATGCCGGTTTATAAAGAATAAAAATCCCTTGATCAAAATCATTAAAAAATGGATATAAAACAGATGCTTTTTAAAAATTAGACGGATTCAAACAGGATAAAGTCACTTTGCATCTGGTAGCGTTTGCCTGTTTGATCTTCACGAATTTCCAGAACATGCTTTTTCAGATCGACATACAGCAGATTTCGGGTATCGACATTCAGCAGTTCAATCTTTTGTTGTGATTCATCCTGAAACCGAATCTGCCCGCTCATCGTTTTAATTTCATTATGACCACTTAAACTTTCACGCTGTAAAGTAAAGGTCTGATCTTCATTTAAAGTTAAGGCCACTGCCATGCCGGGACAATCTTCACAACTTGAAAAGCATCCCATACATGGCGTTGTGCCCTGATAATTTCCCACCCATGCAGGTAGCTGCACCTTGGCTTCAGCGACAGTATTTTTAACTGATTGATTTTGATCCTGACAACCAAATAAAGCACCGGTTACCACTAAAGGAATCAATATCACTTTCTTCATGCTTTCATTTCACAGAACTGGAATTCGCCACAAAATAGCACATTTTAAAGGATAGATTAAATCCTGGATCAGGGTGATCTAACGCCAGCCTTTGCGCCCGGTCAGTACCGCATCCGCACAGCGCAAGGTTTCCTGAGTCAAACCCCAAAGACGGTAGTCTCCAGTCAATGAACCTGTAGGAAAGTTATGTGTATAGGCAAAACTTAAACCGCGCTCAGGATCGCACCAGGCACCAGAGCCATTGAAACCCATATGCCCAAAACCTTTAGAGGCTTTTCCTAAAGTGAGAACACGGTGATAACCCAAGCGCCAGTGCATTGGTAAAGGCATGACCCGATCTCTTGTTTTGTATTGCACCTGACTAAGTCGCTGGAATACCTCCTGCGAAATCAGTTGCTGACCTTGCCATTCACCACGACTGGCCAGCATGGCATAGATTTTTGCCAGACTCTCTGCAGTAAAGACACCGTTAGCAGATGGGATAATGGCTTTTAGCCCCTGTTCACTAAAAAAACTAAATTTCTTCATGCCTTTGGGAATCATGGCATCCTGAAAATCCTGTGGGCTCTGCCCACTAAAGACCAAGGCTCGTTCCATCAGATTGGGTTTTCTTGGCGTGGTTTTTCTCACAGGCTGTGTTTGAGACTTGGCTGCTTTAGGCTTTAAAATGGGTAATGCTACCCGAGCTAACTCATGCGTCGGCACACTGAAATAGGCCCCATTTAATTGTAATGGCTGAACCAGATATTCCTGCATCAGTGCCCCCAGTTTTTTACCAGTCGCTTTTTCTAATGCCCCACCTACCTGCCAGCCAAAGGTTAGCGGTTGGTAAGCAGCATCGGTTGCAACCTGAAATCGTGGTTCAGCTGCCGCAATCCGGTCCAGCATCTGTGACCAGTCGGCCATTTCAGTGGCATCATCAATGAGATTACGGATATCAAACAGTCCGCTTTGATGACTCAACATATGCGCCAGAGTAATATTTTCTTTACCCTTTTGTGCAAATTCAGGCCAGTATTCTGCAACCGGTCGATCATAATCCAGATAACCGTGACTGACCAGAATATGTGCCAAAGTCGCCAGTACGCCTTTGCCAGTGGAATAACACAGCGACATGGTATCGGGTTGCCAGTTTTCAGTGACAGACTTTTTACCGGTATGAATATCGACGACCTTGTGTCCCTCAAAATATACCACCAGCGCCGCACCACCCTGTTCGGTACGTGCATCCTGCAAACGGCTAAACTGACGGGCAAGGTCACTGAAACGCTCATCGACATTGCCCTGATAATTATGCTGATCAGCAAACAGATAATCTTTAATTGGCTGCATCATTCTATCCATAGAATATTGATCCCTTAAAATGAAAAAGCCTAAATCGGGTTTAGGCTTTTGATTCAGATTTAAATTGCTTTGATATGGCCGGTGACGTGTGGTTTTTGATTTTTACTGCTTCGTATCAGAAAATCTGTATCATTGGCTGCCTGTGCCGTCAGGAACTCAACTTTAGATGGCAAGTACATCGGCAAATTGAACCAGACATCAGCTTCATAAGCATCTGGCAATGACAGATTCGCCAGTGCTTTGGCCTTGCTCCACATACCATGTGCAATCGCCTGTTTAAAACCAAAAGCTTTCGCTGTGACTGCATGAATATGGATCAAGTTAAAGTCGCCTGAGGTCATGGCATAACGACGACCAGTATTCTCCGAGATGTTCCATTCATTATTGAGTATATATTCTGGCGCTTGGCTTTCTGCAGGTTTTGCAGCAGCTTTAGCATTGGTCTTTTGACGTGACAGATAAGTCGTCAATGCTTCAACTACGACCTCGCCTCCCACTTTGACTGTAGTAATGAAATCAAACTGCACGCCTTTATCGTGCGGCTGCAATTCGCCAAATTTGCATGATAGGGTCAAGGTTTCATTGACGCCAATTTTACGGTATTGCTTCACTTGGTTACGGATATGTACCAAGCCCAAGATCGGAAATGGAAATGCTTCTGAAGTCATCATGTGCATTTGCAGACTTTGTGAAAGCACCGTCAGATAGATTGCTGGAATATAACCATTATTTTTAAAACCGCAGACTTCATTATAGGCTTTCAGATGTTTCTGATCGACCTTGAATGAATCCACCACATATTCAACTTGCGGTAGAACTTTTTCAGCTTTCGGCTTTTTAAAAATCAAGCCCTGAATCACTTTTGGATAGGCTAAATAAGGTTTTGGAAGTTGACTAAAATGGCGCGTATTCATACTGAACCTTTGGAAATTTTATTATTTCAATTTGTCTAAAAGCGCCTTCTCTTGCACCATATATGGCTCAGGGAGAAGGCTGGGATGAGGGTCAATTCATCCCCTTTTTAATTTAATTTTTACCTCTCCCTAACCCTCTCCATTAAAGGAGAGGGATATCTCCCCCTTTTCAAAGGGGGATTTAGGGGGATTTTAAATTAAGCCCCTAACAGACTTTGACCACACACACGTACCACGTTGCCATTTAAACCGGTTGACGCAGTAGCAGCAAACATTGCAATGGTTTCTGCAACATCGACAGGTAAACCACCTTGGCTCATGGAATTCATACGGCGGCCCGCTTCACGGATCGCAAATGGAATCGCAGCCGTCATTTGTGTTTCGATAAAGCCCGGTGCAACGGCATTAATGGTTATACCATTTTTTAAAGTTGGTGCTGTGAATTTCACCACACCAATCACACCCGCTTTAGACGCTGCATAGTTGGTTTGACCCAGGTTACCTGCAATGCCTGAAATTGAGGATACACAGATAATACGACCATTGGCATTTAGACCATCGTTGGAGATTAAATAGTCATTTACACGTTCAATCGCAGACAGGTTGATGTTAATCACCAGATCCCATAGCTCAGGCTTCATATTGGCCAAAGTCTTGTCACGGGTAATACCGGCATTGTGCACAATAATGTCCAGACCACCCTGCTCAGCTGCTGCCGCTTTGATTTTCTCACCTGCATCTGCAGCAGTAATATCAATAGCTAAAGTTGAACCGCCAATTTCACCGGCTACACGATCAAGGTCCGCTTGCTGCTGCGGAACATCCAGACAGATGACATGTGCACCATCACGTGCCAATACATGAGCAATCGCTTCACCAATACCACGGCTCGCACCGGTTACTACAGCAGTTTTGCCTGCTAATGGTTTAGTCCAGTCCACATCCACTTTTTCAGCAGGTGAAACACGGATCACCTGACCAGAAACATAGGCAGACCGTGGAGAAACTGCAAAACGTAAAGCAGACTCAAGATTTGCTTTAGCACCAGCATCTACATAGATCAGGTTCGCTGAAATTCCCTTTTTAAACTCTTTACCCACAGATTTTACAAAACCTTCCAGTGCGCGTTGAGCAATGGACTGGCTGACTGATTTAGCAGTTTCAGGCGTAGTTCCTACAATCACGACACGGCCAGAACTTTGGATTTGACGTGCAATCGGGTTGAAGAAATCATAAAGTGATTTTAACTGTTCTGAGTTTTCGATTCCTGAAGCATCAAAAATGACAGCTTTGAATTTTGATTCTTTATCGCCTGGATTAAATGCACCCAGATTCAGTCCAGCTGATGCAGCAGCCTGTTGTAATTCAGCATTGTTACCTGCATAGCTATTGGCATGAATATTTGCCAGAACCTGAGCAATAGCACCAGTCAAGGTACTTGCCGGTGCTGCTCCAAACAATACTGCACCTTTGACTACAGGTGTAGCAGACTCAAAACGCTCTAAAGAAGTTGGGGATGGCAGACCCAAATTTTTAATGACAAATTTACCAATAGGAGATTTTGCAAAAGTTTGGTACTGATCAGTCATGTTTATTATCTCTCATACAAATTAATTTTTGGTTGATCTAAAGTTATCCTTAAACTTCAGTATGATGCCAGACACTTATATTTCAATAGATCTACCAGTTTCCGCCCAATCATACTTGAGATAACAGGCAGATGACTTGACCTAAGCGCAGTCTGTAATGTCATTGTAGTCAATACAGCTTATCTTCTTCTATGCTAATGTAACCGCCAAGAAGACGATCTATTTGCCTGGTAAAGCCTTATGAGCAAAACAACTCAAGATAATCCAGCAGTCGAGAACTCTGCGACAGAAACTGTGTCAAAACCATCAACGCGTAGCAAGCGTAGCACTAAAAATCCTGATACAGCCAATGCCACAGAAAAAAGTCCGGCTAAAACCACACGTACACGCAGTACATCTGCACGTACCAAAAAAACGACTTCAAGCCAACAAGATTCAACATCTATAACACAGACTTCTGTTCAACAGGAACCAAACATGAGCCAAAATACAGTTCGCCACGTTGCGATTATTGGTGGTAACCGCATTCCATTTGCACGTTCTAACGGTGCTTACTTTACGGCATCCAATACTGATATGTTCACAGCAGCCCTGAATGGTCTGGTTGAACGTTTTAACCTTCAAGGTCAACGCTTAGGTGAAGTGGTTGCAGGTGCTGTACTGAAACACAGCCGCGATTTCAACATGACTCGTGAATGTGTACTAAATACTGCTCTTGCACCGGAAACCCCTGCTTATGACATTCAGCAAGCATGTGGTACTGGCCTTCAAGCGGCATTTCTGGTAGCGAACAAGATTGCTCTAGGTCAAATCGAAGTAGGCATTGCAGGTGGTGTAGATACGACTTCTGATGCACCGATTGCTTTTGGTGACGGTTTACGTAAAGCATTACTTGAGCTAAATATCGCGAAAACTGCAAAAGACCGTCTGAAAGCATTGACCAAGATCAATGTGAAAGACCTGATGGATGCACCAAAAAATGGTGAACCGCGTACAGGTCTGTCTATGGGTGATCATCAGGCGATTACCACACTGGAATGGGGAATTTCCCGTGAAGCGCAAGATGAACTGGCTGCATCTTCACACCAGAAAATGGCTGCAGCTTATGAAGAAGGTTTCTTTGATGACCTGATTACACCATTCTTGGGTCTTCAACGTGACAATAACCTGCGTGCTGATTCTTCAGTTGAGAAGCTGGCAAAACTTAAACCTGCTTTTGGTAAAGGTGATGCACGTACCATGACAGCGGGTAACTCTACACCGCTAACAGATGGTGCTTCTTGTGTGCTATTGGCTTCTGAAGAATGGGCGAAGGCAAATGGCCATGAAGTGCTAGCTTACCTGACTTTCCAGGAAACTGCCGCAGTTGATTTTGTCGAGAAAAAAGAAGGTCTGTTGATGGCGCCTGCATATGCCGTACCACGCATGCTTGAGCGTGCAGGTCTGAAACTGCAAGACTTCGACTATTATGAAATTCATGAAGCTTTTGCATCTCAAGTATTGTCTACGCTGAAAGCTTGGGAAGATCCAAAATTCTGTAAAGAGCGTTTAGGTCTGGATGCACCTTTAGGTTCAATTGACCGTGCCAAACTGAACGTAAAAGGCTCTTCACTTGCTGCCGGTCACCCGTTTGCAGCAACTGGTGGTCGTATCATTGCGACAGCAGCAAAACTGATTAACCAGAAAGGTTCAGGCCGCGTACTGGTGTCGATCTGTGCAGCCGGTGGTCAAGGTGTGACGGCAATTATTGAAAAATAATCCGTTGACCGATCCAATTAAAAAGCCCCTCAATTGAGGGGCTTTTTTTATGTTTTAGGGATTTGTTATTGGATTATTTTTAAAATATTCATCTACTTTATTCCATGGTGCAGTCGATGCCACACCTTTTACCATATTCTGGTTCACACCCTGACAAAGTGCGCTGTCCGGCGTCAAGTGAAAAGCATTCACATTTGGGTCCATATAAGGAATTGAACCTGGACGGCGCTGGAAATAGAAGTTTAACCAATCGACCATAGCTTCAAAGCCATAATTCGACATGGCCCATGCACTATTATGCCCGCCCCAATGATGACCAAATTCATGTGCAACAATTCGATAGCCAGATAATCTGTAATGGCCATAGAACAACCATGTATCTACCCCCAAGACTGCACCCCCACCTAGACCACCGCCCATATGGGTAATACCAAGATTAATTTCATTGCGGTTAAGAATTTCCCGATAGATCCGGACATAATCTTCTGGCTGAAAGAAACCATTCGGTCCTTCTACCTGACCATGATTGCCAAAAAAATCGTGTCCCATGACTGCTTTATGGTTAAACCATAAGGTTTCAAATTCTGGAGTACTCAGCATATAGGCCAGATTGGTCATCATCATGACCCATTCCCGGGCATAGACCGGCGTAATACGACACCATTTGTTCGGTTCATCATAGGTACCGAAATAAATTTTCCATTTGGCTTTAATCTGGTTCAGCTTTTGACGTGCTCATCAGTCTCAGAGCTAATTTTCAGATCAAAAATATTGCTTGGATTTTGCGTGGTCTGACTCAGACCTGCTAGCTGGATCGAGCCTGTGCCATCGAGCAACGGGAAACGGGATTGATCGGTCAACTTGAGATCAAAGCTGGCATTCGAAAATGGCGTCAACTGATCCAGCTTCGCCAGAATCACCCAGTCTTCTGAGTTTTTAATCTTGTCACGAATCTGCAAATCACGTACAGGGACAGCACTGTAGCTTTTCAAATGCAGGCGATTGCCATTTAGGGTTGCCGATAAAATCTTGTCCATATAGACATAACGCTGGCTGCTATTGGTCAAGGTTTCCCATGATTCACCATCCTGCAAGACACGGCTTCTTTCGCGCGCTTTAGATTCGGTTAAAATCATAGCTTGGTTTAGCTGTGTGGATTTATTCTGTTGCAAGGTCAGCATTGGCAGAATATGAATTTTCTGATTGGCCATGTGTAATAGATTCTGACCATAAATATAAAGATCGCTGGCCTTGGCTAGTCGGCTGCTCTGGTTTTGCCCTTTTAAAATATAGTCTCGGAAGGTATCCACACTTTTATTGGGTAAGATAGACTCCAAGTTAAAGGATTTTTCCTTGTAACTTTCTACAGTGCCATCATTTCGTGACACATAGACCAAGCCATCGTTATGACGATGCATGACTGCCGACAAATTGGTTTCTGTTAAAATGGGCGTAATATTATTTCCATTTTCCTGAATCTGATTGATATCGTGGACATAAGTCATACCATCCGGCAGGCTGGTATACAGATAGTCGCCCATGACCTCCATACGTGCATTACAGTTGCGTGCACAGCCCGGCAAGCTGAGCCGTGCAAATTTGCGGGCCTTTAAATGGTTTTGCGCTGTCACATCACTTTGACGCCAGACATTGATCCGGCCTTCAATATCAGGTACATACACATAACGGTCGTCAGCAGTCACTGCATTGCTATGTACCAGCGCGTAATTAAGCGCATCGCCCCACCATACACCTGTGCCGAGTGCCATAATGAAGTTCGGTTGCTCGCTATTAATATCTAAAACATCAATCCGGTTCGAGCCATAATTGGCCACATACAAACGCCCTGCTTGAATTTCCAGATCATTCAGGCTATCCCATTTTTTGGCCAGACCCGAAATTTTCGTAGGATCAATCGCACTGAGTGCACGTTTTTGTTTTAAGTCATAACGTAAAATATTCGATTCGGCCTGACTATTGGCAATATAAAGCACATCGCCATTCACCACCATGGCGGTGGGATTCCAGGTTTTCAGACCAAAATTCCCTGCTGTTAATTCTGAACCTACATCCAGAACCTTAAATTCCGCAATTTTGCTCAGTTGCTCTCCCGTACTGGGTGATGTCATTGAATCTGGCCCTGTTGGCTGTGAGGTACTGCTATCGCTTCCTCCGCCCCCACAACCAGACATCAGCAACACGATGGACACTGACAAGATCGCTCGTCTAAATAGCATTGAATTCCCCAATAAATTTAAAAATTAAAATAAAAAATCAAAGTCTTATAGCTTAATTTCTAGTTGGATTCGAGCATAAAAAATGAGGACTTGATCAAGTCCTCATCGCTGAATATTTCACCTTTCGCATTCTGAAAAGGGAGTCTGAACTGTGTGGTATTTTTTATGGCATATTTTATGATGAGATTTTCCGATAATCCGGCTGTAGCCCCAGTCTGGCTTCTAGATGATCATAAATCCACTGAAAAATGAAGGTATACACCAAGATACAAAGGGTCAAAGCCAAATCCAGCAGAAAGGCCTGAGCCAGACTCATGTGTAAGGCATAAGCCACCATCGGAATGGTCGCCAGCATCAAACCACCTTCAAAGCCAATTGCATGGGCAATCCGCACTTTAATGGTTCTTTTCAAACGATGTTTTGCTTCAAATTTTTCAAAATAATGATTAAACAGCATGTTCCAGAGTACTGAAGTCACAGCCATGGCAATTCCTAGCATACCTGTGACCTCAAGCGGCATATGCATCAACGTACTTAGCAGGACAGCGATCACGACCAGTAAAATGCCTTCATATAAGGCAGCATGAATCAGTCTTCTTTTGGAAATTAACATATTAAATCAGCTCAATTCATTACATGATGCAAGAATTTTATTTCTTTAAATCTGATTATTCGAGTTAGAATCTATCAATAAAAATGAAAGATTAAAGATATGAATGTTAATCAAGAACAGCTGCTGATGTTTAAAACCGTGATGGAAACCGGTTCTTTCTCTGCGGCTGCACGTCAACTGGGCAAAGTACCTTCAGCAGTCAGCATGGCCATTGCCAATCTGGAAATTGACCTGAATCTGGAACTGTTTCAGCGTATAGGTCGTGAACCGAAACCAACTGCACAAGCGCAGGTATTGTATGAAAAAACCCAGCAGCTACTGGTAGAAATGAACCAGTGGAAACAGCATGCTCAAGCCCTAAGTTCAGGCTTGGAATCTGAATTGAATATTGTGGTAGTTTCAGAATTGCTGCATACGCGCTGGACCGATTATATTGTGTTGCTAGAACAGGAATTTCCTGCACTGCAAGTCAATGTATTCAGTGCACCTCAGGAAGATGCACATCGTATGCTGTTTGAAGGTTCAGCGCAGCTAGCCTTGATGTTTGAACGCGAACAACTGGAAACACGGGAACAGTTTGTGGAATTGAAACGTGAGGTACTGGTGGCTGTAGTCGCCAAACAGCATCCCCTAAGTCAGTTCGATCAAGTCAGTTATGAACAGATTTTGCAAAACAGGCAGATTGTGGTGGCCAGTCGGGATCGCACCATCAAGCCGGAACTACTCTTTTCACGAAATTACTGGCGCACCGACAACCACCACTCGGCTTGCAGCATGATTCAGCAAGGACTGGGCTGGGGGGTTCTGCCACTCGAAATGCTGAATGAGCAGCCACATTTGCAAGATCAGTTACAGGTTCTCAACCTGCTCGATTTCACCCCAAAGTTTGAATATTTTGTTGATCTGGTCTGGAGCAGAGAAACCCGATTAGGCACAGCTGCTCATTTTTTGATTAATCACTTGCGCAAACAACGTAAAACCGGGCATTAATCACAGAAATTCAACGACAGTCTACTTGGTAAACCGGCCATTTATGATATATAAGAAAGCATAAGCAATAACCATAGAACTAGATCGTAATGACATTAACTGCATTAAACCAATTAAAAAACTTGACGACCATTGTGGCAGACAGCAGTGATTTGAGTGCCATTGAAAAATTTCGTCCGCTTGATGCAACCACCAATCCATCGCTGATTACTGCAGCAGCAAAACAACCTGAAAATCAGGCCTTGATTGAAGCTGCTTTTCAGCAAGCCCAGCAAGAAGGCTATGCAGATGACGCTCTGATTGAACGGACTATTGATATTTTAACGGTCAAATTTGGTGTAGAAATCTTAAAACTGATTGAAGGTCGTGTTTCAACGGAAGTCGATGCTTCGCTGTCCTTTAATACTGAAGCTACCATTGCCAAAGCCAAAGAGTTACTGGCACTTTATGCGCAATATGGAATTGACTCAGACCGCATTCTGATCAAGATCGCGTCTACCTGGGAAGGCATTCAGGCAGCGAAAGCACTGGAAGAACAAGGCATTCATACCAATCTGACTTTATTGTTTGGTCAGCATCAGGCCCATGCCTGTGCTGATGCCAAAGTAACATTAATCTCGCCTTTTGTCGGCCGTATTCTGGACTGGTACAAAAAAGCTGAAGGCGTTGAGTCTTACCCGATTGAAAAAGATCCGGGTGTACTTTCGGTTAAGCGTATTTATGAATTTTATAAAGCGCATGGTATTCAGACTGAAATCATGGGTGCCAGCTTCCGCAGTATTGATCAGGTTCTAGGCTTGAGCGGCTGTGACCTGCTCACGGTAGCACCAAACCTGCTGGCCGAACTGGAAAATGATCAGCGTGAAGTGCAGGCCCAACTCTCAGCCAAAGATATTAAAGTTCAAGGTGAACTCAGCCCAATCAGCCCTGCCGATTTTGAAGCACAACTGAAACAGGATCCGATGGCCAGTGAATTATTGCAAGGCGGCATTGACGGTTTCATTAAAGCCCGTGAGCAACTGGCTGCTTTATTACGTGAAACTTTCCTGAGTACCACTGAGATTTAAAGAAAATTTAGCAAATTTCTCCAAGCCGATGTTGCTATAATGCCGCATCGGCTTTTTTGTTCATGCGAGTTTTTCGTGTTTGGTATCACAGATCTAACGACCTTTATCATTGGAACCACGTTGATTGTGCTACTGCCCGGGCCGAATTCCCTGTATGTCATGTCGATTGCTTCGCGCTTTGGGATTAAGACGGGATATATGGGTGCCTTGGGGGTTTATACGGGCGATCTGATCCTGATTATATGTACAGCATTGGGAGCAGCTTCTTTACTGCATGCCTTTCCGGTACTGTTTATTGCACTGAAAGTTATTGGAGCGATCTATCTCAGTTACTTGGGTATCAAGCTAATCATTGCGGCCTACCAGACTTTCTTTCCGGAAAAGTCATCACAACGCGTCCAGATTAAAAAGACGACTCCAGATACGGTAGAATCTGTTCAGCCCTTTCGCACAGCGCTTACCATTAGCATCTTAAATCCCAAAGCAATTCTGTTTTACCTGTCTTTTTTTGTGCAATTTGTCGATCCTGCCTATCCTTATCCAGCCCTGACATTCACGCTTCTGGCTGTAATCTTGCAATTGATCAGTATGACCTATCTTTCAATCCTGATTTTTTCTGGTGTAAAACTGGCCTCCTATTTCAACCAGAATTATAAAGTGACCGCCAGTTGTGTGGCTGCTGTTGGGATCCTGTTTTGCGGTTTTGGCCTTAAACTGGCGACTTCAACCTTTTAGCAATGACCGGCTTCAAGCCAGCAGAGCTCTGGATAAAATTGTTAAAAATATTGTGTTGATACGTGAAAAGCGTATGATTTAAACGCCTTTAAAAATAGTGTCATGGATGATGCCTAAACTTTTACAAGATCTCTCCTTTCCTGCCGTCATGGCCGGTTTTATTACCTGCATGATTGGTATTAGTGTTTCCGCCGTACTGGTGATTGAAGCTGCACAAAGTCTGGGTGCCAATGCCGCGCAAATCAGTTCCTGGTTGTGGGCACTCGGTATCGGCATCGGGGTTTCCGGATTTTTGCTTTCCTGGAAATATCGCTATCCAATTTCAACCGCGTGGTCGACTGCCGGTCTGGCGCTGGTCATTGCCTCTGCCGGTCATTATAGTCTGGGTGAAGCAATTGGCGCTTTTCTGATTTCTGGAATCTTGATTGCCTGTCTGGGATTCTTTGGAATTTTCGAGCGAATTTTCCAGTTTATTCCACAAAGTTTGACCAGTGCTATGCTGGCAGGTGTCTTGCTGAAATTTGGTATTTCGGTCTTTGGCAGTCTGCAACAGTCCTGGACATTTGTACTTTGTGTACTGGCAGTTTATCTGGTTTCCAAAAAACTGAGTATGCGCTATAGCATCGTGATTACTGTCTTGATAGCTATCTTCATTTGCCCTTTCTTTATTGATTTCACTATTCCTGCACTGAACTGGAGTATTGCCCAGCCGGTCTGGACTACGCCTGAATTTAGCCTACAGGCTATTTTAGGACTGGCCTTACCCTTAATGGTGATTAACCTGGCATCGCAATACCTGCCCGGCTTGGCTGTGATTAAAAGTTATGGCTATCCACCCAAGGTCAATCCGATTTTAGGCTGGACGGGTATTACACAGGCGATGCTGGCACCCTTTGGCTGTTTCAGTGTCAATCTTGCCGCAATCAGTGCGGCAGTCAGTCTGGATGCCCAAGCGCATCCTGATCCGGCCAAACGTTATATTGCAGGGATGAGCTGCGGCCTGTTTTATATTCTGATGGGTTTTTTTGCTGCGACCTTGACCAGTGTACTGATGGCTTTTCCAGGGATTCTGATTACAGTCTTGGCAGGCATTGCCCTGTTTGGCACCATTGGCCACAATATTGCGCTGGCTTTTCAGGACAGTCACGACCGTGAAGCGGCACTGATGACATTCCTGTTTAGTGCCTCTAATATTCAGTTTTTCGGTATTGGTTCAGCTTTCTGGGGACTGCTACTTGGTTTGACGGTTTATTTGCTGTTTAAGCTTAAACCGCAAGTGGCGTAAGCTTATTGTAGAAATGAGGCAATTACTTTTGCTGCCTTTTTAATGCCCGGCAGTTTGGGAAAACAGGTTAATCACCACCACACCGGAAATGATCAGTGCAATCCCGATAAAAGCGGGCACATCCAGCGCCTGCTTAAAGATTACATAGCCTACGATTGCCGTAAGAACGATGCCTACTCCCGCCCAGATTGCATATGCAATGCCTAAGGGGATTACTTTAATCACCTGAGACAGCAAATAAAACGCAATACAGAATAAAACGACTACTGCCAGAGATGGCCATAATCGGGTAAAGCCTTCAGACTTCACCAGAAATGTTGATCCAGTCACTTCGGCAATAATAGCCAATGCCAACAATAAATATGCCCATGACACAGGATTCATTTTTTAAACTCCAAACTATTTTCAATGATTGCTGTCGGGACGATCTGACACGATCAATCTTGAGAGATTCATTTTGCACAGTTTTCTCTTCACGGGGAAAGCTGATGTAAAAAATCCAGGGTTTTGACAAAAGTTTGCTGACTTTCCTTTTTGCCCATAAAAAACTGATATTCATGAATGAGCCAGGCCTTAGACTCTGGATAAAATATTTCAGTCACAGGAATCTGCTGTTCCTTCAAAGCTTTTACAAATGGTAGCGACTGAGTATCGGTCAGGAAGTCCTTATTCCCGCCACTGATGAACACGGGCGGATAAGACGGCGTAATATACTGAATCGGAGAAATCTGCTTTAAAAACTCGGCATCATATTTACGATCGCCGGTATAAGCCTGAATCAGGTTAAAGACACCCCATTCAATAATTTTCATTTCTTCAGGCGCTGTGCTGGCAAATGCTTCCAAGTCATAAATTCCACAATGCAAGATTAAACCTTTAAGCTGCGCGGGTTGCAGATGAGGCTGAATACCGGATTGGTTGGCAAATACAGGATTGGTCAAAAGCGCGGCGTAATGGCTAGCTATATTCGCCCCGGCAGAATCTCCGGCCAGATATAAGTTCTGGGCATCAATTTGGTAGGTGTCTGCATAGGTATCTAGAAATTCAAGTGCCTGATTGATCTGGTGTAACTGGCTAGGATAGGTCACTTGTGGTGCAAACTGGTATTGTACGGATACCACATTATAGCCCTGTGCCGCCAGCAGCTTGAAATAACCGCGTGCATGTTCTTTAGAACCTGAAATCCAGCCGCCGCCATGAATCCAGACAATAGTCGGTCGCGGGCCAATACTGGCAATATTCTGCGGCTGATACAGATCCAGAGATAATTTCTGCTGCGGCGCATAGGTAATATTTTGCTGGACGATAACCGCACCAGGCGCATAACGATCCATCACTTTTTGCTGCAAGCCTGTGGTCAGGTTAAAAGCACCGGCAATGACTTTACTGTTCTGTGTGGTCTGACAGCCGGAAAGAATAAATGAACTTATGAGCAAAAGATGAATGGCAAAAAACCTCAAAACTGTCCCCTATACATGATCTAAAAACAGGCTACGGCAGTTTAAACTATCATGCTGCAAACAAGGACTATTCATCCTCTTATTTTTGATCACTAAACCTGCAATTCCGAGTTTTTTACTCTGTTTTTTTCATCACTTTTACATGAAAAATATTTGTAATTTAATGAGTTTTTTCAATTTTACCGCTTTTTTGCAATTGCACCCGCCACAGCACTGTGCTATCAATAAACCAAGCCTAAAAATCAGACAACCTGCGGAGAAAAGCCATGGCCTATCAACATATTTTAGTCCCAGTGGACGGTTCAGAAATTTCCTTTTCTGCAGTACGACATGCTGCCAAAATTGCCAAGGCATTTGGTAGTCAGCTTTCCCTGATCAGCCTGATCGCAGAAGATCCTTTTACCGAGGCTGATTTCTATTACAGCTCCTCTATCATGAAGGAATATTTTATCGAGGCACATGCCAATGCCAAAAAGGCCTTGAAAGAAGCCACTGCCATCGCAGCCGGTGAAGGTATTGAAGCGCAATCCCGCATTGTCACAGGTTTAGTCAATGCAGAACATATTGCTGAAACCGCGGGTGAGGTGAAAGCCGACCTGATCGTCATGGGTTCTCATGGCCGTAAAGGCTTCCAGAAAATGATTCTGGGCAGCTTTGCACAAGATGTATTGGGTGCGAGTGAAATTCCCGTACTGATCGTGAAAAAATAATCCTGATGCTGCGCATCTTCAAGATGCGCAGTACTTGCTACTTTTACATTTGAACCTCTAGCAAAACATGCTGTGGAGATTTACTCGCTTAAACCACACTCCCCCTTTACTGCAATAATAAATATGAGGAAGCACCATGAATAACTATGATCATCTTCTCGTAGCACTCGATGAGTCCTCGATTTCCTATGCTGCCGCAGATCATGCCCTGGAACTGGCCAAAGTATTTCATAGCCATGTCACTTTACTCAGTGTGATTGCGGTGGATCCCTTTAAGGGCGTAGATTTTTACAAAGTTGCTCCTGCAGTCACAGACTATTTTATGCATGCAGAACAAAATGCGCTGGATCGTTTAAATGAACTGAAACTGAACTTTGTTCGTGATGGCATCCAGGTGACGACAAAAATCCTGCATGGCATGGCGCCGTCAGAAGGCATTATGCAGGCTGCAAATGAATCCCCGACCGATATGATCATTATGGGTTCACATGGTCGTAAGGGTCTGCAAAAACTCATGCTGGGCAGTGTCGCTCAGAATGTTCTGGCACTTTCCTCTATTCCAGTCCTCATCGTCAGACAATAAGATGCTTGATCAAAGCCTGTATGATGCAGGCTTTTAGCGAAGTTTTTGATTTAACTCACTTAAGAATATTTCAGCATCAAGCTGGCTTTGAAATACTTTTTTGTATTCTCCGACCTGCTGAATGGAATGCGGCGTATATTGAATGGAGATTTCAAGTAAGCCATTTTCAGGATTCTTGCTGACATGTACGGCAATAATATGCTGGCTATTTAAATAAAAACCATCTTCAATTTTCACTAACATATCTTGGACAACCTCTAGTAAGCGAATCTGTAGATCCCTTTACCTAGCTTACAGCTTAATAAACAAATACTCTTTTCCGTATAATCATACTGTAACACCCTTTGGTACTTACCTAGGCCTTTAGAGAAATTCAACTGTATTTAAAGCCAGCATTTGAAATAAACAGGAAATAAAAAACCGGATCAGGTCGATCCGGTTTTTTATGAATATTGATGTTATACGCTGAGCATACTATTGAGTGTCTCAGACACATTTTTAGATTTAACCAGTGGCTTTAAGGTTTCAAGCTGTGCTTTCACTTCACTGCGTTGCGGTTCTGCCAAGGTATACCAGCGTGACAATACCTGTAGCAAACGTGAGCCTACAATCGGATTTTTCTCGTCCAGATATTTTGCCAGTCCAATAAAATGCTGCACGCCAAAGCTCCAGGTATTGACCGGATTAGCATTCAGCCCCCCGCTCACTGCACGGATACGGTTAGGCACAGCCAGATCATAATCCGGATGCTGGGTCAGATACGCAATCGTTGCATCCGTTGCTTTTGGATGTGCTGCCTGAACCATAAACCATTGGTCTAAAGACAAGGCTTCATCTTCAAAGCGGCTATAGAAATCTGCCAAAGCTTCTTCTGCTTGTGGTGCATCATTCCAGACCAAGACTTTCAGCGCACCCAAACGTTCAGACATATTCCCCGTGTGATATTGCTCATAGGCTAAATCAAAGGCAAATGCATCTCCCTGACGAGCCATCATCGTCAGCATAATATTTCTTAAAGCACGCACACCCATCGCTTGTGAGAATTCAGATTGCAGATCAGGATCCAGATTAAGATAAGTTTCTTTCGCTGTTTCTCCAAAAGCACGTGCCAGAGTATGTAGCAAAGCCTCACGCTTTTCCTGAATCATGACCGGATTATAATCCTGATCAATACGGCTACCTAAATAACCTTCCGACGGTACATCAAACAGACGTGATGCCAACAGCGGATCTTTCTCAATCACATCCGGCAAGGTATTGAGCATAGCCTCGATATAAATTTCTGCAGGCTGGTCATCCAGCAAGATACGCTCGAGTAAGGTCTGAGTTGCTTGCCACTGGTTAAAACCATTGGTCTCGTATTGCAACAGGAAAGCCAGTTCTTTTTCTGAATAGTCAAAGTCCAGATTCACCGGTGCAGAGAAATTACGCAGCAAGGACACCACCGGTTTTGCTGTCACACCGCTAAATTCGATCGTGGCTTCATCCTGATCAAACAGATACACGCCATCTTTGACGCCATTTTCAAAGAGTGCCTCAGAGTTCAGCGTTAGCTGCTCACCGCTTTCAGCATCAAACAATGCCAAAGCCACTGGAATTGGAACTGCTTTCAGATTCGGGTATTTGGCATGCGGTTTCAGGCTTTGCTTGAAGTGAAGACGATAGATTTGGGTCTCAACATCGTACTCAGCTTTTACTTGCAATTTAGGCGTACCTGGCTGGTTGTACCAGGTCAGGAAGTTTGAAAGATCCACACCTGAACCTGCTGTAAGCGCGGCCACCCAATCCTCAACTGTTACCGCCTGACCATCATGACGGCGGAAATATTCATCGGTTCCCTGACGGAATTTTTCCTTGCCAAGCAAGGTCGCCATCATGCGGTTAATTTCCGCACCTTTTTCATAAACAGTGGCAGTATAGAAGTTGTTAATTTCTACAAAATGATCCGGACGCGGTGGATGCGACAGCGGCCCTGAATCTTCCGGGAACTGATGCGCTTTGAGAACTGCTACATCATCAATACGTTGTACCGCAGCCGACTGTAAATCTTCCGAGAAAGACTGGTCACGGAATACAGTCAAGCCTTCTTTCAAACATAACTGGAACCAGTCACGACAGGTAATCCGGTTACCAGTCCAGTTATGGAAATATTCATGTGCAATGACTGACTGCACTCGCATGATTGCGGCATCAGTGGTGTACTCTTCATCGGCCAGCACGCATGAAGTATTGAAGATATTCAGACCTTTATTTTCCATGGCACCCATGTTGAATGCACTGGTCGCCACAATCATGTAGTTATCCAGATCATAAGACAGACCATAATGCTCCTCATCCCAACGCATGGAATGTTTGAGCGCTTCCATGGCGATCTTGCATTTTGGAATATCTTTTTCTTCTGCATAGATTTCCAGAGCTACATTGCGGCCTTCCGATGTGACATAAGAATCTTTCATCACGGCCAGATCACCAATCACACAAGCGAACAAATAGCTCGGTTTCTTGGTCGGATCCTGCCACACGGCATAGTGACGATTGGCATCGACTTCACCGGTTTCCAGCAGGTTACCATTTGCAAGCAAAACCGGATATTTCTTATCTGCTTCGACACGCGTCGTAAAGACCGACAACACATCTGGACGGTCTGGATAGAAAGTAATTTTACGGAACCCTTCTGGTTCATTTTGGGTCACAAACAGATCTGAACTGGCCTGATATAAACCTTCCAGCATCGTATTACTTTCGGGGTGGATTTTAACCACAATTTCAAGCAACACTTGATCAGGTGCATTGGCAATGACCAGCTGTTCAGCATCCAAGTGGTAGTCACTGGCATTCAGGGTTTGACCATTTAACTTAATCGATTGCAGCTCTAGATCGCGGCCAAGCAGAACCAGATCGCCAGCAGTTTGGCGCTGCATCTCCAGCTTGCTGCTGACCAGACTGTGGTCACTATAGACTTGGATATTCAGGTCGATGGAATCAACAATAAAGGAAGGTTTTTGATAGTCTTTTAAATAAATGGTTTGATCCGCTTCGATCACCGGGTTTGCCGCAATATTCATGTCCTGTCCTAATCTTTTATCGTGTTCGACATTGTTCATGTCAAAATCATACGCCAAGTTTTAAACGCTGTCTGTGCATTTGTATTGTTAGATCTAATATGGGCATTTCATGCACCACTTTCAATGCATTCTGCCTAATTGAGCAGCACTCGACTCTACATAAGAAATATCTGTGCCATAAAAATAGTCAGGATCATAATTTCTGACATTTTCATAAATAACTGATTTAAAAATATATAATTTTATTTGCTGAGTACCGAATAAATTCTGATTAATAAATGAGCACACTTCTTGCTACAGTTAAACTGTGTTTTTCCACACTTCCAATGAAAGAATAATGATAACGATGATGAGGTGAGCCATGTATTTAAAACAGCATGTTGTACGGATCGAAAATATCAAAACTTTGCAGACCCTGGATCAGGCCAATATTGACCATAAAGTGATTGCCCTGTTGATGAGCTGTGAAGGCATTCCGCTTCAGGCCCATGAAGTGACTGCCATTCTCAACACCTACGATGCACTCGGTGCCAAAAAAGTGCCCTCTAAAAAGGTTCAGGCCTTAATTCATGCCAAACACCGCGGCGAGGAGGACGACACATTACCCTGCCCGGTTTAAAAAACGTCATTTCATGTTTTTAAAATCAGAGCTACTTCGGTAGCTCTTCTCTTGTTTGGGTGACTAATTTTGATTTAGAAAAATTGCACCAGTCCACTACGTTTGCATCTCATCAGCCGTGTATAATCAAATGCCCTTCCATTCTAGAGTTGCTCGCGACCATGGTATTCAGTGTTCTGCAAAAACAGCTTGATGAAAGTACTCACTGCCCATTGTGTAAGGCATCGATGTATTGGATTGAGGCAGAACAATATGATCAGGAGCTGAGCTATCATGAATGCAGCCATTGCCAGCATCAGCTTTACTCCGATCAAAAGCACAATTGTTATTGCGAACAATGTCTGGCGCAGCGTAAACGCATGCTCAAGGAAGTCCGTTTACAGGAAAACCGTCAATATCATAAAAAACAGGATCGGCCGGTTCTTGAGCTGAATCAGCTCAGTTTTATCAATAAGCTGTTTTTACTTTCGGTTCTGGATGAACAGGTGCAGGAATATAGTCAGCACCGTGAATATATTGACTGGCATCAAATTCGATATTATTCCATCAGTCCCAACTATCTGTTTCAGCATGGTCTGGTAAAAATCCTAATCAGGGATCAGGTTCTGATTCCCAAAGATCTCCAGCAGGAAAATCAGCATTATTATATTAATGTGCGACTGGATGGTTATTCTGAACCGACCCTGTTCAGTATCACCCAGCAGCTGCGCAACTGGTTTTATCAAAACCTGAGCCAAGGTGTGCCCTTTAAAAGTGCAGATGAAGTCAAAGATGCACTCTATTGCCTGCTATATGAAGAAATCATTCAGTTTGCCCAATTCTATTGCCGTAGCTGGAATGTGCAAATTGCCGGAAATCAGAGCTTTCAGACCTTTTGCTATCGTCTTTTGGATGTACTGGCTGTGGGTCAGATTTATTATCTGGTGCAGACCGGGCTGGAATATCTATATAAACAAAAAGCCCTCAAGCCCCGCAATGAAAACTTTATTAATACCAATCTGCTGAAAAAAACCTTGCAGCAGTACCGCGAACGTTCAGTTACAGAAAAATGGGAAACCTCTACCCTGCCGCGTCCACCGCAACTGGCATTCAGCAAGATGAGCGAAATCCTGTTTTATCGGTTTTTGGGCTATGATGAAAATATCTTCTTTCAGCCGGTGTGGCGTTCGTGGCACAAGATCGAACCTCGCCTGAAATTTTATTCCCAGAAACGTTGTATGCACTGCGGCTCACAGGAACTGTCGGTGGATTATGATGCCAGTGACTATGTCAGCCTGTTCTGTCGTAGCTGCAAGCATCAAGACCATTATTTTACCCGCTGACCGAATACAACGAATCTTTCTCCTATTCTAAATGACCACGATGACTACTTCGATGCAAGCATTACAGCAAACACTTCTGGACCAGATCTGTGAAGCCTGGTTGAAACTTCAGCAACAGCAACCCCTGGTGCATATCATGACCAATACGGTGGCCAGCAACTATGTCGCCAATATTGTACTGGCTGCACATGCTTCTCCGGCCATGATCGACAATCCTTTTGAAGCTGAAAGTTTTGCCAAGATTGCAGCAGCAATCAGTCTGAATCTGGGTACACCAACTACCGAGCAGGTTCAGGCGATGCAGATTGCTGCGAAAACTGCACATCAATTGCAAAAACCGTGGGTGCTTGATCCGGTCGGTTATGGAACAGTTCTGCGCTGGCGTTCTGGCGTCGTAGATCAGTTGATGCATTCCCAGCCTACGATTTTACGAGGCAATGCTTCTGAAATTGGTGCTTTGGCTGGCAAGCAGATCGAGTCCAAGGGTGTAGACAGCACAGTAGACAGTGCGGATGTTTATTTACAGGCGCGAAGTTTGCTGGATCATTGTGAATGTATCGCAATCTCCGGTGAATCTGATTACATTATTTCGAAAGACTATCCTGTGATACAGGTGTCAGGCGGTTCTGCTTTACAGCCCCGAATCACGGCGATGGGATGTGCGCTCGGTGCACTGATTGCTGCATATAGTGCAGTAACGTCTCCCGTCCTTGCTGCATTGACTGCGCATGTACATTTTGCAATTGCCGGTCAATTGGCATTTGAACCTGCGCAACAGTTAGGCTGTTTTAATGTCGCCTTTCTGGATGAAATCCATCAACTCAATACTGAAACAATCCGACAATACGCCAACTTTAAAATTCTGCCAGAATCCATTTAGTTTACGGGTCACTTCATGGGTGTTTATTCTCTTTAATAGATAATCATCCCTATTTAGATTGATCCTACTCATTTGCTTTATTGATCTCCTTAGAAATGTTCTGCCTAGCTCTTTCGGAGATCATTTTTGAGTAGTTTTATTCTGAACTGAGTAGGCTTTATACAACTTATCTAGTGATTTCCACACAAACGGTTTCCATTTTACTTAAGATCTGTTTGCATCACGCAAATCTAGTTCATGTGAATTGTAGTTCAATTTTTTGTCAGTATTTAAATATGACTTTTAAGTTTTGATTAACAGGTTACATAAATCAATATTTAAAGCCTGATCATGCTTATTTTTGATTGCTGATTTGACTTTTTCGGCTTTAAAATTTCAGTGCAATACTAGGATATTCAGCTCAATCGGGAACATGACTAATAGTATGAATAGACTAATAAAAATCAGTTCAAACAATGAGCTAACTTTGATTTCAATAAGTCAGCTTTACAAATATGCATTAAAAAAGCCAGCTGCCACTAAAGCAACTGACTTTTAAGATTTGAATAAATAACGTGTTTAAAACACCTATTTAACCTGCGTAATGAATGCTGACCGACTTGATACGATTGCTTTCAATTTCAGTGACTTTGAACTGTACACCTTGATAATTTAACTCGGTGCCCACGTCAACCGTACTGTTGGTTTTATCCAGAATCAAACCCGCAACACTGATATAACCGGCATCTTCATCAATCAGATCAATCATGCCAAGTTCCAGTTCAAGCTGATAAAGATCTAACATGCCCGATGCAATCCAGTGCGTATCATCGATTTTAACTAGATCTAGCTGTTCATCAGCATCCGGGAATTCACCGGCAATTGCTTCAAACACATCTAGCGGTGAAATCAGACCCTGCACATTACCAAACTCATCACTCACCAAGACCAAAGAACCTTTAGAGGTACGCAAGGTATTGATTGCGTCAATAACTTTCATTTTTTCAAAGATATAAATTGGGCGATGACGTTTAATCAGTGCTTTTAATTCTTCCGGCTCTTCCAGTACATCCAATAATTCTTTGGCACGTACTACGCTAATCACCTTATCTAGGCTACCGCGACATACCGGGAACAGACTGTGTGGAACAGATAGAATTTTTTCACGGATCTGTTCTGGGCTATCTTCCAGATCAACCCATGAAATCTGACCGCGCGGCGTCATGATCGAAGCGACTGAACGCTCTGCAAGGGTAAGTACCCCACCAATCATATAGCGCTCTTCATCTGCAAAGGTTTCTTGTGCCTCATTATTTTGAGTATCTGTCGTCTCTAACTTGCCACCCATTAACTTTAGGATCGAGTCAGCCGTACGATGACGCAAAGGAATCTTAGATTCATGTTTAGCAGCATTACGCTGACCAAACTGGTTAAATGCTTCAATTATGATCGCAACACCAATACCTGAATAGATATAGCCTTTAGGAATATGGAAACCAAAACCTTCTGCAATTAGACTGATACCAATCAAAAGTAGGAAGCTTAAACACAGAATCACCACGGTTGGATGACGGTTCACAAAATTGGTCAATGGTTTCGATGCCAGTAGCATCACGCCCATTGCGACAATCATGGCAGCCATCATGACATAAATATTGTCGACCATACCAATGGCGGTAATCACTGAATCTAAAGAGAAAACAGCATCTAAAACAACAATCTGTGCAACAACAGCAGTGAAACTTGCATATACCACATTGGTAGACACTGTGACTTCAGGTTTACCTTCAATCTTTTCATGCAGCTCAGTAACGGCCTTATACACCAGGAACAAGCCACCAAATAACAAGATCAGGTCCCGACCGGAGAAGGTCCAGTCAAACACAGTAATCAATGGTTGTGTCAAAGTGACCAACCAGGCAATGGCAAATAACAGGCCTAGACGCATGAATAATGCGAGAGACAAACCAATAACACGTGCTTTATCGCGTTGTTCAGGAGGAAGTTTTTCAGCCAGAATGGCAATGAAGACTAGGTTATCAATACCTAAAACAATTTCAAGAATAATAAGAGTAATTAAACCTACCCAGATTCCGGGATCTAATAAAAATTCCATTAGAGAATGACCCCGTTCGAGTAAGCTAGAAATAGAGATGGAAGATCAACGCACGGCGAGGGATCCATTAAAATTTAACCTATGCAACTTAAGACTATTCTATTATGCATAAACTGAGTATTTTGTAATGTATTAATTTACAAAAAAATTACATGATCATGATTTTATTGAGACTTTTATGATCAACTGATTGATGCTGAAACTGATTAATTTTAATTTTTTCTACATCATTTATTCAAATTGAATTAAAAATAAACAGAATTTAGTTTGATTAGACCATTACTTTTAAGGTCACTTAAAGATTAGAGCATAAACTATTTTTTTATTGAAAGAACAATCACTTAAAAATATAGCTGTAAATAATCATTTACTATATTGACTAAAACCACTCAATCACCCTATATTTCTTAAATCGATTAATTTATTGAAATACAATTATTTGCATTAAAACCTATTCAGACAGGCTGCTTAAGAACAATAAAAAGTCTTGGAAAACATTTCTACTCACGAAATACATAATGAGGAATTAAATTTATACAAAATATTATCGCCTTTCATCCGATTTTAAAGAACAATCTTCGCGCCAGATAAGGCTCACATGCAGAACTGATCAACTCCTTGGGATGTTAAGCAAAACTAAAAAGTGTTAGCGCTTTAACATTTTTAAAATAAAGGTTGAAATATGCATAAACTTTTTCATAAAATGAACGGGCCCTAGAAAAATAAATACAAGGAACATTTCATGACTAAGAAATATGCAAAATTTTTGCCGTGTACGGAAGAATTTAATTTAGAAAACTTTCCATATTATTGGGTAACTCAGGTTCATGCTCAATACGTCGTTAATGTCGATCATGCACTAAAAAAGTATGGTGTTGACAATTCCCGCCGCCGCATCCTTCTTGCACTAAAAGCCAAACCGCATGCCAGTGTTTCTGATTTGTCAGAGATGGTTGTTTCTAAAATGTCGACCACGACTAAAATTGTCTACCGCTTAAAAGACGAAGGTCTGGTTGAAACCTATTCATGTGAGGATGACGCACGGATTACCCGAGTATTTTTGACTGACAAAGGCATGCAAATGACACATAAGATCAATGATCTGACCAATGTCGTACTGGAACAGTCATTTGAAGGCCTGACGCCTTTGCAAATTGAAAAAACCATGGAAAGTTTACGTCATATTTTCAAAAATTTAGCTCGTTAAAGACCTACTTTTTATTTTAAATAGACGCTGGCGAATTGGCGCATACTTTATAATAATAAATAATTCGCCAGAGCTTTCTAAAAATCAAAAAAGTTCAGTTGTGGACTGACTTTTTTGATTTTTTCTTTTGGTACATGTGAGCATTCAAAATCTTCTACCGGAAAGCCCTCTACAAAGCTACGAATATCCGGATGCCTTAGCGTTAGCCATTCTTGCAGTCGCTGCTGTGGAATCACAATAACCGAGCGTTTGATATTACCCGGCTCATGAAACTCCTTCATCATGGGATGGTCAATTGCATCCATGGTAATCATACTGGCAGAGCGTACAATTTCACCTTGTACCCGAGCAATCTCATACACAGCTGCAATAAAAGTCGCCTGACCATCTTTACGTCTTACACCCCAACGCTGCGGTTTATTGTCAAAATATTTGGACTCATAAAATTCCGATACCGGAATGACGCCAAAATGACATTTGGCGGTGGCTTCAGCGAAGGTGGGCCTTTGCAGTAAGGTTTCATTTCTGGCGTTATAGGTCTTGGTGCCTATAGTTTTGTCTTCTGCCCATTTCGGAATGAGTCCAAAATTCACAGGACGCCATTCCAGTCCTTGAGCTGAATGAAACAAAAGCGGTGTAGCATAATTGGGATAAACCTCCTCTGGATATTCAAAAGGAATTTCTGGCAATCCCAGATTATGCAACTGCTCTAAGGTTAAAGGCTTAAAATTGGCGCACATGGCTCATATATGTAAATCATTCGACCATTAGATTATACCGTGCTGCCAAGTCGAAGCCTGTCGTATTTCTATAGTTTTAGGCGTGTTGACTGTTATGAATTCGGGACAGTCAACCAATGTGTCCGGGTAAATTCCTCAAAAATCCAGCGGCCATTAAAACGACCCAATCCTGAATTTTTCTCGCCACCAAAGGGTGCATTTGACTGGTCTGCAACACTAATGCCATTAATATGTGTCATCCCAATATCCAGTTGTGCCGCAAACGCGCAGCCTCGCTCCATGTTTGAGGTACATACTGCACTGGATAAGCCAAACTCGGTCGCATTGGCTAGGTTTAAAGCATGTGCTTCATCCCGGGCTTTTAAGATAGGTAAAATCGGACCGAAGCTTTCTTGCTGCGCCAGATCGGAATCTTCCGCAACATCAATAAAAATATGCGGAGAAACCAGATTCCCTTCAATTCCTCCTTCATAGACCAGTTGCGCGCCCTGCTCGCTGCCCGTTTGAATGATCTGTTGATGCTTTTTAACCTGACTCTGGTTAATGATCGGACCGATCATGGTATCTTCCAGATTTGGATCACCCACCGGAATCATTTTGATCCGATCCAGAAGCTTATCTACATAGGCATCATAAATAGAGGCATCGACAATAACCCGATTGGTACTCATGCAAATTTGTCCCTGATGCATAAAACGCCCCATCAGCGTCAGTTCAACTGCTAGATCAAGATCGGCATCATCCAGAATGACCAAAGGCGCATTGCCACCCAGTTCAAGTGCCAGACGTTTGATGCGGGGACTAGCCAAGGCTTTGCTACCGACACTTTTCCCCACTTCAGTCGAACCGGTAAATGAAATCATTTTCGGCACTGAATGCTCAACAAAATAATCCCCGATTTCACTGCCAGCACCGGCAACAATATTCAGTGTACCTGCAGGCAAACCTGCTTCTTCAAATAGCTTGCCGATTAAGGTGCCGCCAGTCACCGGCGTATCACTGGCCGGCTTCAATACAACGGTATTGCCACAGGCAATTGCAGTAGCCACTGAGCGTAAGGATAAATGAAATGGAAAGTTCCATGGACTAATGACAGCAATCACGCCTAAAGGCTTACGCAAAACTAAACTTTTACGTGCTGGATCTTTGCTTTCCAGCTGTTCAGTTTGGATCTGATCTGGAAAAGCCAGACTTTCCAGAATGATGCCCAGAGCAGCATCTACCTCAACGCCAGCTTTAATACGTGTACTGCCTGATTCAATAATCAGCCAGTCAATGATTTCATCACGACGCTGCTGAATAATTGTGATCACATTTTGCAACACTGTCTTTCGTACTTCAGTGGAATTCAAAACACCCTGCTGAAAAGCCTGCTCTGCTGCGGTATAAGCACTGTCTACATCGACAGAACTGGCAGCTGCCATGCTAAAAATTTCGCTCTGGGTATAGGGATTGATATTTTTTATTGTTCTGGTTGAAGTACCGCCTTGCCACTGGCCATGAATAAATTGCTGATCTAAATTTTGATATACTGTTGTCATTTTATTGTTTCCTCGCATGCTTTGCCCCACTTTAAGAGTTCGGCTGGAAAATTTCTAGTCAGAACGACAGCGGCTTACCATTAGACAATAAAAAAGCCTCCGAAGAGGCTTTTTTAAGCTAGACAGGATTAGTCACCTGTATAACCTTTTAACTTTAAACGCGCTGCGTGCAGAAGCGGCTCGGTATAACCTGATGGCTGCTCACCACCTTTAAAAATCAGGTCAGATGCTGCCTGGAACGCAATATTGTTGGCAAAGTCAGCAGACATTGGCGTATACAGTGGATCATTGGCATTTTGCTCATCCACAATTTTCGCCATACGTTGCATCACTTCTTCTACTTGCTCACGACTTACGATACCGTGACGCAACCAGTTCGCAACGTGTTGTGAAGAAATACGTAGAGTCGCACGATCTTCCATTAAACCGACATCATTGATGTCTGGCACTTTAGAACAACCTACACCCAAATCTACCCAACGAACGACATAACCCAAGATACCTTGACAGTTATTTTCGAGTTCTTTGGTTTTTTCTTCTTCAGACCAGTTGGTGTCTTTCGCCAATGGCGGTGTCAACAAATCATCCAGAGATAAAGGTTGAGTCGACAATAGCTCTTGCTGACGGTCTGCAACATTAATCTGGTGATAGTGAATCGCGTGAATCACCGCACCTGTAGGTGATGGAACCCATGCACAGCTCGCCCCCGCTTCAGGATGTTCAGTTTTGGTTTTGTACATGTCAAGCAGCATGTCTGGCTTTGGCCACATGCCTTTACCAATCTGTGCTTTACCACGTAAACCTGCTTGCAGACCAATCATCACGTTACGGTTTTCATAAGCCGGGAACCAGATTTGGCCTTTTACTTCGCCTTTACGAACGAATGGACCAGCTTCCATAAAGGTATGGATTTCGTCACCAGTACGGTCCATGAAACCTGTATTGATGAAGATAGTACGATCTTTGGCTTGTGCAATACAGTTCTTCAAGTTCACAGAAGTACGACGTTCTTCATCCATAATCCCGATTTTTAAAGTTTTTGCAGGTAAGCCGAGTGCCTGTTCTGCACGTTCAAACAATTCAACGGCAAATGCCACTTCTTCAGGACCATGCATTTTCGGCTTAACGATATACATTGAACCTTGACGCGAGTTCTTGATGGTGTTTTCACCTTTGATGTCTGCAAAAGACAATAATGGCGTAACCAATGCATCCATGATGCCTTCATAGATTTCTGCGCCATCTACCAGAATCGCAGGGTTCGTCATTAAATGACCAACATTACGTAGCAACATCAATGAACGGCCGTGAACTTTAGTTTCACCACCTTCTACATTTTTGAAAGTACGGTCTTCATTCAGTTTACGGGTAACAGTTTTACCGTTTTTCTCAATAGACTCCTCTAAAGTACCTTTCATTAGGCCTAACCAGTTACGGTAGCCTTCCACTTTTTCTTCAGCGTCAACGGCTGCAATCGAGTCTTCCAAGTCCTGAATGGTCGTAACCGCAGCTTCAAGAACCACATCTTTTACACCAGCGGCATCAGTTTGGCCAATCGGGCTGCTGGCATCAATTTGCACAATAGCGTGCAGACCATTATTTTTAAATACGATTTCAGTCGGTGCTGAAGCTTCGCCATTGTAGCCAACGAATTTAGCCGCATCTGCCACAGTTGTTTTTGAACCGTCTTTTAGGGTAACAACCAGTGCATTAGCTTCAACTGCGTATTGAGTTGCGTCCGCATGCGAACCTTGTGCCAGTGGGAAAGTTTCGTCGAGGAAATTCTTGGCAAATGCGACAACTTTTTCACCACGTTTCGGGTTATAACCTTTGCCTTTTTCCGCACCATCTTCTTCAGAGATGACATCGAAACCGTAAAGTGCATCGTACAAAGAACCCCAACGTGCGTTTGCAGCGTTCAAGCAGTAACGTGCATTACGTACTGGTACCACCAACTGTGGACCTGCCAGTATTGCAATTTCTTCGTCTACATTTTCAGTGCTGATTTGAAAATCTTCTACTTCTGGTAACAAGTAGCCAATTTCAGTCAAGAAAGCTTTGTAAGCTTGTAATTCAAATGTGTTATTGCGGTGCCATTCATCAATTTTCGCCTGAATGTCATCACGCTTAGCCAAAAGTGCTTTATTTTTAGGGCTAAGATCAACAACGACTTGTTCAAAGTTTTTCCAGTATGTTTCGCTGTCTAAACCAGAACCTGGTAGTGCTTCATTTTCGATGAAATCGTAAAGTTCTTTAGCAATCGCTAACTTGCCTTTTTGAATACGTGCAGTCATTGTCTTTCCTGATATTGCTACTTTTTATACAAGAGATTCTAGTATACCGATTAAAATCTAGCTGAATAGTATTATCACATTGCTAAATACTGAGCATTTTTTCCAATATGAATACCCTCATAAACATATTTGATATTTCTCAGTTACAAATAGATATCATTCTGCTAAATACCCTAATGACAGTGTATAAAGTTTTCGAAATGTAGAAATTAGACTTAAGTTCAGATTTTCGAGTAAAAATTATGCATTTTAGTTATACACGATCATATTTAGATCAAGATTAAGCCATGTTTGATCAGGCTTGTCGATAATTTAAGTACCTATTTTTATAAAAAAAAGCGCCAGTAAATAACCAGCGCTTTTATTCTTACTCTCCGTTCACGGAGGCGATTTTCTCAATCTGGCGATGTTCAGAATTCAGGTATTCATCTGACTGCATTTCCAGCAAACGGGAACGGGTCCGTTCAATTTCAAAGGCCAGTTTCTCACCCTCGTAAATATCCACGATATTATCTTCCGAGGTTAAGAGCAACTTGACGCCGCGGTCATAAAATTCATCCACCAGATAAATAAAACGGCGTGTTCCATCATTCAGGAAATCGGTCAGGTGCGGCACATTGCTGACCAAAACCGTATTATAAATATTGGCGATTTCAATAAAATCAGCCGGGCTTCGTGGTTTTAAACACAGCTCAGAAAACTCGCACCACAATACATCTTCAGTATGTGACACGGTTTCAACAATACGGTTGTTGATAATAATCGGCTCTTCAGAACAGGTCTGTGTCTGAGTCAAAGCGCTAAAACGTTGTGCAATCCAGTTTTTATGATCATGGGTCAACGGGAATTTAAACAGTTGTGCCTGTTTTAGAACCCGTAGACGGTAATCGACTCCGGCATCAACATTTAATACCACACAGTTTTTCTTGACCAGTTCGATGGTAGGCATAAAACGGTCACGGTGAATGCCGTTTTTATATAAACCGTCCGGTGCGATATTCGAAGTCGCGACCAAGGTAATACCGCGTTCAAACAGCTTCTGGAACAGATCACTCAAGATCATCGCATCCGTCACATTGGATACAAAGAATTCATCAAAACAGATGATGACGGCTTCTTTATAAATCCGATCCGCCACGATATCTAGCGGGTTACGCTGTCCGGATAATTTGTTTAACTCACGATGCACATGCTGCATAAAATGGTGAAAATGCATCCGGGTTTTACGGCGAAACGGAATCGAATCGTAAAACTGATCCATGAGCCAGGTTTTGCCACGTCCTACTCCGCCCCACATATAGACGCCTTTGGGAGATGTCTGACGGCGAAAGCGGCGAAATGCTTTTTTCGATGCCTTAAAACGCTGAATCAATTCCAGCCAGACACGATTCAGTTCATGTACTGCCATTGCCTGTGCTTCATCAGGCATAAACTGTCCCGAAGAGATCGCTTGTGCATAACGTTCTGCAGGAGAAATCGGACTAAAAGCGGTGCTGTGCTGTGAATTAAAATCGGACATAGAATTTCGTACTATTTGGGATCAATTTAATTATAGCGGAGTTTAATCAACACGCTATAACACTTTGGCATAAACAAGCTTAGGCTATTTTATATATTGCCGAGGACTTTGCCCAAACCAGCGTTTAAAGGCATGGTTAAAAGCAGCCGGCTCGGAATAGCCTAATAATTCTGCAATCATTTCAATCGAATACTGTTTGTATTCAATCAGTCGCAAAGCTTTATCTTTAATAATTTCTTCGCGAATCTGCTTATAACTGGTATCACACTGCTGTAACTGATGCCGTAAGGTTCGTTCCGGGATATTCAGCGCCTGTGCCGTTTCAGCCATGCTCGGCATCAGGCCGCTTTGGATCTCCAGATAATCCTGCACGCGCTGCACCACAGTCGGCGTCTGCTCATCCTGTTGCAAGCGTTCCAGTTCAGCCAGACATTTGGCTTCATAGACAGCAAAAGTGACCGCATCTGCAGAAGGAATTTTAATATCCAACACTGCTTCATCAAACCAGAATGCTGCCCGAGATGCATCAAACTGTACCTGTGTTCCATAATAATCATGGTAGACCTTTAAGGTATTCAGATCTTCTGGATAGGCAAATGGCAACTCGATCCGCAAATCAGGTTTGGATAAGCCCATCAATTTGTAAATTTCCCGGATAAACTTAAACGTTCCGGAAATCTCCGCCTGTGCCAGCAACATTCCCAAATGATCATCCTGCTGCTTTGCTCGATAACACAGCGCGCTATGATGCTCGCTTTGCTGCAAATCCAACTGACCGGTCAAATGGGTCAACTGCTGAAAACGGATCACCTGGTTCAGTGCATCGCGTACTGTAGGACTGGTCACCAGCAACATGAGTAAGGGACCATAACCTGCCAAAGCATAATGCTGACCAATCAATAATCCCTGTTCAGGTTGGATTTCCTGTCCCACCACCTTAAGCACATCATGTTCCAGACTCGGATGGATCACCGAACTTGGATCAAAGGCATCTACACGCAGCCCAATGTTTTGCAGTTTCTGATCGACTTCCATGCCAGCCTTGCGCATCCCTTGAATCAAATACATCAGACTGAGAACAGAACGTTTCATAACCATACAAATACAATGTGATTGCTCTAGTTGTACTATAAAAATAATGTGTCGGCTATTGCCGTTTAGATCAATTTTCTGTCTAATCACCAGGGAGCAAATTACGATAAATATCCAATATTAAAATAAGTAAGGAATGTAGTGATGCTAGATCATGCCACCGCTACACGCTCCCCCCCTCATACCAAAGTTGCCATTATTGGAGCTGGTTGCGGAGGGATTGCCATGGCAATACGTTTACAACAGCATGGTATTTATGATTTTATTATTCTTGAAAAAGGTAGCGATTTTGGCGGAACCTGGCGGGACAATCAGTACCCTGGAGCAGCCTGTGATGTGCAATCACATTTATATTCCTTGTCATTTGCACCGAAAAGCAATTGGTCCAAACGTTATGCGGAAGCACCCGAGATATTTTCTTATATTCAGGATCTGGTGACCGATTATAACCTGCGTGCTTTTTGCCGTTTAAATACCGAAGTACTGGCAGCACATTACCAGGCAGAACGCTGTCTATGGCAATTACAGCTACAGGATCAAAGTATCCTTGAAGCCCAGTTTGTTATATTCGCTTCCGGACCTTTACATATTCCGCAAATCCCAGATATTCTCGGTATTGAGAAATTCCAAGGCAAAGTCTTTCATTCTGCGCAATTGGATCACACTTATGACCCGACTGGCAAAAATGTCGCATCGATTGGAACAGGTGGCAGCGCCATTCAATATATTCCGGAAATTGCCCCGAAATGCAAACAACTGTATGTCATGCAACGTACTGCGGCTTGGGTCATTCCTCGGAATGAACGTGCCTACCCGAATCTTGAAAAGAAACTCTTTAAAAAATATGACTGGTTTAGAAAGCTACACCGTGCCCGCCTGTATTGGTCAAATGAATCGCGTGTGGTACCGATTGTCAAACCGGGCATTATGAAATTCACCCAAAAACTGGCAGAACTATTCATTAAATATGAGGTCAAAAACCCTGAATTGGCCAAGAAACTAACTCCCGATTACATCATGGGCTGCAAACGTATTCTGGTTTCAAATAAATACTTCCCGACGTTTAACCGCCATAATGTGGAACTGGTGACCGAGAAGATTCAGGAACTGACTGAACACAGTATCATTACACAAGATGGAAAAGAGCGGCCGATTGACTGTCTGATTTATGGCACCGGATTCATTACCGATCCACGTATCTATATGAAGAATTTTCAATGTACCCGGGCTTGATGGCGTAGAACTGAATGAAATGTGGAAACAAGGTGCTGAAAGCTATTATGGAATTTGCGTGAAAGACTTTCCAAACCTGTTTCAGTTACTGGGGCCAAATACCCTATTGGCACACAATTCTGTCATTTTTATGATTGAGGCACAAGTTGAATATATTTTGCAATTGATGCAACTGGTCGATCAATCCCAAAGCGATGCCATTATGGTTAAAGACCAGGCACAAGATACATTTAATCAGCAGGTGCAACATATGTTTGAAAAGACCGTGTGGCAATCTGGCTGTGTCAACTGGTATCAGCAGGAAGGTGGCAAGAACTTTGCCTTATGGCCAACTTATACCTGGAAATACTGGCTCAAAACCAAAAAGCCAAATGCCAAATGCCAAATGCCAAATGCCAAATGCCAAATGCCAAATGCCAAATGCCAAATGCCACAGATTATCGATTATTGAATAAAGTCGCCTAAAAGCTTTTACCATCTGACATCAAGCGGTGGCATAATTTATAGGTAATTTTTTCAATCCATTAAATTTATGCAATCGCTTTGGCTTATCTTTCAGCTTCTATTCTGTCTAGCACTCGGTTTTGCCATGGCAAAACAAATTCCGCTTTCGATTATTAAAATCTGTTTCAAGCTATTGCCCTATTTTAGCTATGTTTTATTGATTGCAATTGCCTTTGAATTTTCACAATTGGTAGATGAATTGCAGCATCCTCTCCAGATTTTGAGTACGTCGATCAGCATTGCCTTTCTGACCTCGCTCGGTGCTTTTGCATTTTGCTATCTACTATTTAAATGGGCAGGTTATCCTCCTAGTTCCGGTCGGGTATCCGTCGACCTGGTGCTTAAATCCCTACTGAATATGAGCTATGCCTTTTTGGCTCTCGCAGGCGGATATTGTTTACATACGGGCTTGAATCTATTTGATCTATCCGTGCAAATCAGCACCTGGCATTTGTTGCTGGTATTTATGTTCATGATTGGCCTGGATCTGGCTTATTCACCTTTAGATCGTTCCTGGTTAAATTTTAAAATTCTCTTAGTTCCGATTGGTTGTATTTTTGGTTCATTATTTGCAGTCATGCTTTATTCATTCTGGAACACCGACATCAGTCTAAAAGATTTGATCATGCTGTCACAAGGCTATGGATTTTACTCAATGTCAGGTGTTGTCGTAACAGAACTTCGAAATGCAGAACTCGGCAGTATCGCGCTAATGAATGACCTGTTTAGAGAAATTTTTGCCATCTTACTCATGTATTGTATGGGCTGGAGATACCCAAGATCCGCCATTTCCGCAGCGGGTGCAACTGCGATGGATGTGACTCTACCGATGGTTAAACAGGCCTGTGGGCATGATTTTATTCCACATGCCATGGTCAGTGGTTTTATTTTGTCACTGTTAGCACCAGTCATGGTGAGTGTACTGGCAGCGATTTAATTACTTTATCACTTTCTCAATCTCACTAAATTCCTCTTTTATAAAGAGGAACTCTCCTCCCTGATTCAGTTTAAAAGCAGAATTTTAAAACGAAGCACAAGCAAGTAGGCCGAGAGGGCTGACTAAAAACTTAAATCAATATCACTTAAGGCATCGCCTACTGTTTCAATAACATCCGAAGCAAGACTGATGGCATCAGATGCCAAACTGACCACATCGATCCCCGCTGTCCGATCTGCTGAGCTTGCCTGCTGTTGTTGCTATTCTTGTTGCTTAAGCTGTTCTGCCTGTTGAATATTTTGAATCACGTCATTCTGTACTTTTTATAATTGTGGTTCAGATGAAGTCATCATTTTTCCTTTTTATTTTATAACCATTTTTTCAATATATAAAAAAAGCCTTTCAACTGAAAGGCTTTTTGTCATTCAAACCGTATTAAAGCGTTGCCAAAATATCTTTCAAAGTCTGACGCATATTTTTAGACTGGGTAATCGGGCGACCAATTACCAGATGTGTTGAGCCATCTAGCATTGCCTGTTTCGGTGTCACAATACGTTTCTGGTCATCTGCATTCGACCCTTCTGGACGAATGCCGGGTGTCACTAATGCAAAGTCTTTTCCAATCGTTTCACGTAACATTTTCGCTTCTTGAGCTGAGCAAACCACCCCATCTAGACCACTGTCTTTTGTCAGTTGTGCCAGACGTTTTACATGCTCATTTGGCTCAATATCCAGACCAATATCTTTCAAGTCTTCACGGCCCATTGACGTCAATACAGTCACTGCAATCAACTGAGTTTTATAATTACCCGCTTGTAAACGCTCTACACAGGTTTCCATCATCTTGCGGCCACCTGAGGCATGCACATTGACCATCCACACACCCAAATCTGCTGCCGCGCATACTGCCTGTGCTGTTGTATTTGGAATATCATGAAATTTCAGATCCAAAAATACATCAAAGCCTCTATCTTGAAGCGCTTTGACAATGATTGGACCTTCATGGGTAAATAACTCTTTACCAACTTTAAGTCGACACAAGGCAGGATCTAACTGTTCTGCAATGGCTAAGGCATCAAATTGGCTTTTGGCATCTAGTGCGACGATGATACTCAAGAGATTACCCCTTCATATAGGCAAAAAATAAGCCCATTATAATGGGCTTTGATTTTCATTGGTAATATCTAATACAGTTTTTTCATGCCGGGTATGGGCTGCTGCTTCAGCGGCCATTAACTTGGCTGTATTCAACTGTTCCTTACGTAGATGTTCAATGTCTTTACGCAGTCGTTTAATTTCCCAATTCGTCTGAAAAACCCGGAAGATCTGAACGCCCAATAACAGGCCCAAAACGACACCTAAAGATAACGTGAGGAGAAGTAATAATCCCAGGCGCATTGCGGGAACTTGAGTAAATAACAAGTCCACTGACAATTCGGTACCGTTTTGCAAAACCAAAGCTAATGAATAACCAAACAGTACCAATAAAAGAATGACCAGAACGTAACGCATGAACACCCCGCAAAATATTTACAATTATTTTTGTGCAGACTCGTTCACAGCGTCACGAAGTGCCTTGCCTGGTTTAAAGTGCGGAACTGCTTTTGCAGCCACTTCTACTGATTTACCAGTTTTAGGGTTACGACCTACGCGCGGTTCACGGTGATGCAATGCAAAACTACCAAATCCACGAATCTCGATACGATTGTCAGTTGATAATGCTTCTATCATTTGATCAATCATAATTTTAACTGCTTCTTCCACTAAAGGCTCAGCCAAATGCGGATTTTTTAACGCAATACGCTCTATTAAGTCAGACTTATTAAGTGCTTCAGTAGTCATCTGCGACCTCTTTAATTATCAAGCTACTTGGGATCTATTTCCCGATAATAACCTGTTTAAATACAAAACGGTAGCGCAATAATTAAATACTACGCTACCGTTTACAGTATTTGTATAAAAAGTATTAGTTAATTTACATTAACAATACAATTCAAACGCTTACTTAGTTGCCCATTTGAGCTTTGATCAGGTCACCAATCGTCTTAGGACCATTGTCTTGACCAGCAGGAGCTGTTTTCAAGTTAGCAACTGCTTCTTTCTCTTCAGCTTCGTCTTTCGCTTTGATAGACAAGTTGATTGCGCGAGATTTACGATCTACGTTGATGATCTTCGCTTCAACTTCTTGACCAACTTCAAGGAACTTAGTTGCATCTTCAACGCGGTCGCGGTTGATTTCAGATGCTTTCAGAGTCGCTTCAACTTCGTCAGCTAACTTAACAGTCGCGCCTTTAGCGTCAACTGCAGTTACAGTACCTTTAACCAACGCACCGCGTTCGTTAGCAGCAAGGAAGTCATTGAACGGATCGTTGTTCATTTGCTTGATGCCAAGGCTGATACGGTTGCCTTCAGCGTCTACAGAAAGGATAACTGCTTCAACAGTGTCGCCTTTCTTGTAACGACGAATCGCTTCTTCGCCTTGTTCGTTCCAAGAAATATCAGACAAGTGAACTAGACCGTCGATACCGCCTGGCAAACCGATGAAGATACCGAAGTCAGTGATAGATTTGATCGTACCAGAAACTTTTTCGCCTTTGTCGTGATCTTTAGCAAACTCTTCCCATGGGTTAGCACGAGTTTGTTTGATACCAAGAGAAATACGACGACGTTCTTCATCAACTTCAAGAACCATAACATCAACTTCGTCACCAATCTGAACAACTTTAGATGGGTGGATGTTTTTGTTCGTGTGATCCATTTCTGAAACGTGTACTAAACCTTCAACGCCTTCAGCGATTTCAGCGAAACAACCGTAGTCAGTCAGGTTAGTTACGCGCGCTTTAACGATTGAACCTTTAGGGTAACGGTTCATGATCGCTAACCATGGATCTTCGCCAAGCTGTTTAAGACCTAGAGAAACACGGTTACGTTCGCGGTCGAATTTAAGTACTTTAACAGTAACTTCTTGACCCACTTCAACAACTTCTGAAGGGTGCTTGATACGTTTCCAAGCCATGTCAGTGATGTGAAGAAGACCATCAATACCGCCAAGGTCAACGAATGCGCCGTAGTCAGTAAGATTTTTGATCGTACCAGTAACTGTTTGACCTTCCTCAAGCTGAGCAAGAAGAGCTTCACGGTCAGCTGAAGATTCAGCTTCCATAACAGCACGACGTGAAACAACAACGTTGTTACGTTTAGCGTCAAGTTTGATTACTTTGAATTCTAACTCTTTGCCTTCTAGGTGAGTAGTATCACGAATAGGACGAGTATCAACTAAAGAACCTGGAAGGAACGCACGTACTGGACCGATGTCAACAGTGAAACCACCTTTAACTTTACCAGAGATAACACCAGTAACGATTTCGCCGTCTTCAAAGATTTTTTCAAGTTTAGTCCAAGTTTCTGCGCGTTTAGCTTTTTCGCGAGAAAGAACTGTTTGACCCATACCGTTGTCAAGTGCTTCAACAACTACGTCTACAGTGTCGCCAACTTGAACTTCAAGTTCGCGCTGTTCATTTAAGAACTCAGCACGGTCAACAACGCCTTCAGATTTAAGGCCAGTGTCAACAGTTACCCAATCAGAGTCAATGCTTACTACAACGCCCTGGATAACTGCACCCTTTTCAACGTTGAGGTTTAATTCGCTTGCTTCAAAGAGGGCTGCAAAAGATTCGGTCATGATATTTCCGATAAAGTCAGCGGTCTTGGATCAGACAAGGCCGGTTTAATTAAGCATCTACATAGTCCATATAAAACTGATCAAGCTATGCGTTTGCTGATAAAATTGGGTTAATTTGCTAACTGCTGATCCACATAAGTGGTCATCAGCTGGAATACTTCATCGATATTCAAATCTGAACTATCGATAATGTAAGCATCATCCGCAGGCTTGAGTGGAGCGACAGCGCGTTCCGTATCTCGTTTATCGCGAGCGATGATATTAGCTAAAATGTCGCTTATTTTAACATCCAGCCCCATGCCCTGCAACTGCTTTACACGTCTTTGCGCGCGTGATTCAGCCGAGGCCGTCAAATATATTTTTGCCTGAGCATTCGGGAAGATACTTGTCGCCATATCACGTCCGTCTGCTACCAGACCAGGCGCCTGTGCAAAGGCATGCTGACGTGAAACCATCGCTGTTCTAAGCTCAGGAATTGCTGCAACTTTTGAAGCAAACTCTCCTACCCGTTCAGTTCGAATAGTTTGGGACACATCTTCACCATCCAGCCACACCTGCACCCCGGTGTCGGTACTGACAAACTGGATATCTAAATTTGTTGCGATTTGTACGCATTCTGGCAATTTCGTGTCTAGCGAATCCAGCAAATCATGGTGATGCAATGACAAACCCAAAAGGCGGTATAAAGCACCAGAATCCAATAAGTGAAACTGATAATGTGCAGCCAGTTTCGCTGCTAACGTGCCCTTGCCAGACCCACTTGGACCATCAATGGTAATAATTTGAACTGTCATTGCTTTCCCGTTGTTGTTTAAACAGATTTTGCGAGTTTTGTCAGGCCTAGTTTAATCGCTGCCTGTAACTGTGCAAGGATTAATTTACTCACAAAAGGCGCACGTGCCTGCAATTCAATCGTATAAGTTACTAACGTTTTGTCATCAGCCAGTGCTTCAAATTCAATAATGCCTAAATGATGCTTGATCAATGGATTTTTAATAATCTGATATTCGATGCGATTATTTGGCTCGAACAAGGTAATTTGTTCTTTCAGCGGCTTCACTGGACCCACACCCATTGCACGTACTGAACCAAGTCCATCAGGATATTCAGCATCCGCAGAATCCTTGATCCGCTCAACCTGCATCGGCGCGAAGGCAATATTATAGGTGGCATGCTTAGACATTAAATCAAAGACATCATCAAGCGCTGCCGGAAATTCTTTTTTTACTTGAATGCTGTTCATTATTGTTCCTGAAGATTGCAGATATTTGAAAGTAAGCAAATTTTAGCGGATAAAGCAGATTTATTTCTGCGTATTTAATAACTTTTCTTGTAACTTGAGTTCTCGTTTCTGCTCGCGGCGCAACTTAAAAAATGCACTCAGCTGTTCAGAACATTGCTGCTGCATGCAGCCTGCCTGGAAAGGAAATACGTGATTATAATAACCGGTTTCAAACAGTTGACGCGCACTCACCAATGAACCCGCTTTCGCTTCAAATGCACCAAATACCACTCGCGAAACCCGCGAATGCACCAGTGCACCGACACACATGGTGCACGGCTCAAGAGTCACATAGAGCACCGCATCATCAGGTAACCGATAATTTTGGATGTTTTGACAGGCATCACGTAGTGCAACAATTTCGGCATGCGCAGTCGGATCATTCAACGAGATGGGCGCATTAAATCCTTGGCCAATGATCTGATTCTGACTGACGATAATTGCCCCCACAGGAATTTCTCCCTGTGCAGCAGCAAGTGCAGCCTGCTCGTAAGCACGCTGCATCCAGTATTCATCTGTAAATTGTGTTTCGGACATTGAAGCTTAAATCACACCATAATGCTTGAGCAGCTCATTCCAGCTTTCAATAGTCGTAACTGGAGGATTCCCAGACAGGATCCCTTTCAAGCTCATATCTGCACCTTTTTTCCACTCAGGACTAAGGTCTTTGTCGACCAGACGTGCTCGTACACCCTCAACAAAGTCATGATGACGAATTTTCCAGTCTGAGATCTGAACTTCCAGTTCGAAAACTTCATTCCAGGAATGTATCTGCTTACCCCATTGCCACAATAGCCAGGTCAAGACTGCAGTAGTTGGCGAACCTTTTTTCAGGTTTTCACTGGCCTGACGCAACCAGTCACTGCGTGCGTCACTCAGGCCAATAATCGACTCATAATCATGCTCAAAGTTGATGCCACGGCAAACACTATGAATCACGTCCAGAGAGTTTTGTAGCGGTCCCGGGCCTACCGGACGGTGCATACTGTTCAGGGTGTCATCAATGGCACGGAAGTCACCCGCAGGATAATGCTCCCAGTCGATATTAATGACTTTATCCAACACTGAATCACGCTGTGCATCACAAATATGCGTTGCCCAACCAATCCCATAAGCACCCGCAGCAGTCATGATCGAACCAGTCAAGCCTGTGAATAAACCAATCGCACCACGATCCGCCAGAAAGCGGGTTGCACCCACATCTGGATACAAACCGATATTGATTTCAGGCATGGCCAAACGTGAATATGGCGTCACTAAACGGAAAGGTGCTGCCATAAACAAGCCCAGGCCACCGCCCATCACATAACCTTCACCCCAGACTAAAACGGGTTTGGCATAATTATGCAGTAACAGATCGAGTGCATATTCTTGTTCAAAGAATTTATTGGCAGCCGCGACTTCATCATTAATCACTAACTGACGCAGCTTACGCACATCCCCACCCGCACAGAACGCTTTCGGTGTGGTTGAATCCAGCCAGATGGCTTTGACGCTATCATCATGATGAAAGTCCTGAAATACTTCCAGAAGTGCGGAAGCAATCGATTCATCGAGAGCATGCAAAGATTTCGGGCGATTTAAACGAACGATACGCCAACCATTGTGCGCTTCTTCAACAATCAAATCCGGATGATAATGTTTAGTAAGGGGAGAATATTTCATGCGTCCAGCTGCCAATCTATAGGCTCAATGCCATGTTGTTTGAGGTAGTTATTCGATTTTGAAAATACTTTACAACCAAAAAAACCACCACGGTTTGCTGCCAAAGGCGATGGATGTGCTGCCTTTAACACGAGATGCTTGTCTTGATTAATGCGCTGTCCTTTACGCTGTGCGTATGCGCCCCAAAGAATAAAGACAATATGTTCACGCTGTTCATTTAATACATCAATGACGTGATCGGTAAATTCTTCCCAACCGCGCTTCTGATGCGAAGTCGGCTGACCTGCTTCGACGGTCAGTACTGCATTTAACAGAAGCACACCCTGCTCTGCCCAATGCGTCAAGTCACCATGCTTCGGTCTTTCAACCCCGAGATCAGCATGTAACTCATGAAAAATATTACGCAAAGATGGTGGTAATGCAACCCCCTTTTGCACGGAAAAGCTTAATCCATGCGCCTGATTTGGGCCATGATAAGGATCTTGCCCTAAAATTACCACTTTCACCCGATCTAGCGGTGTGGTATTCAAAGCATTAAAAATCAGATGATTGGGAGGATAAATGATTTTATCTGCTTTTTTTTCTTCAACAAGAAATGCTTTTAATTCATCCATTTTCGGACTGAGCAAAAACTCACTCAATCCATATTTCCAGCTTTCATCCAACTGAACTTTATTCAGCTTGGCCAGTTGCTGTTCATTTAAAGACATTCTTCAATCCTAAATCTATGTCAATGGATTTAAAGTCACGCAGACTTTAAATCTGTACCTGTAAATCTACTGTAGGGTTATGAAATGGTGTGCCCTGTTTGAGCTTGGCAAACATGTCCGGATCTGTCCATTCAGCTTGCACCTGTTCAGAGAACTCAAGTTGCTCCAGACTCAAAATTCCCATCTGTTCATTTTGAATATCTTCTAAAAAGCTTTGTGCATAGCCGGTATCGGTTTCATGCACAATCACAGAATAGACTTCGACATCGCCTTCACCATTTTGAGTCACGGTCGATGCCAGCACCTGCTGTGCCAGAAAGAAGAAAATACGTGAAAACTGTTCTGCTGATGGCGATACCGGCAAAGACACCCAGCGCGCACTGAAATTCTTGCAGGCCTGAATATATTCCGGATCGTCATTTTGCCAAAAGCAGATGGCATGATCGAAAGAATCAAAGAAATCCTTAATCACACCTTTAAGCAGACCAAAGTCATAGACCATTTGACCATGATCTAGCTTCGAGGCTTTTAGCAATAACTCGACTTTATAACTATGGCCATGGATCGAACGCTTACAGCGATCTGACGTGCAGTTACGCACAATATGAGCATTCTCAAACTTAAATAACTTACGAATTAACATATGCCGTAATGTCGTCAAAAAATAGGTGAATTAATTTTGATTATAAAGCAAAAGTAAAGCTTTGAGGATTAATTTTGCTGTTTAGCATGATAGGGAAAAGGCATCAGCCCGGCATTTGCGCTTATCCAGCCTGTACAATTCATGAGCTAAAATTAAAATGGCGCCATGCTACGGTAAGCGACATAAACCTGTTTGTCCTGACGAACCAGATCGCTGCTAAACTGGCGCTTACGCTCACTTAAAACCACTTCGATTCGGGCTTTAAAATAATTGGATTGCACCCCAAGCAGACTGTTAAACAAATTACGCCTGTCCGCATCGACCTGAGCGAAAGGCTCCAGTGACCACAGATCAGTCACATTGGAAAAGTGCTCCAAATTGGCCTGACGCTGATCCAGCAATTGCTGCACTGCATTCACATCCAGCTTTTCATCCATACTAGCCAAAAGAAAAGCTGAAGCGGTATTAATATTGACCAGGCTCTCCTGCACCGGTGCAGTACTCAGATAAGGTGCTATCAGCTTATATTTATTCTCTTCAAAACCGCGTACTAGCTTTAATTCTTCTACGCTGTGAAATTTTGCATTCGGTGGCAAAGCAGCATTGGGCAAGCTCTGATAATAGTTAGATTCGGCGCCCATGCCCCCACTGACCAGCTCGTCTGCATCCTGCCAGTCAATGACTGCTTCACTGAGCTGTTCCGGCAAACTGGCACGTTTTAGAATCAGCTCGAACCATGCTTTGGCATTTTCATTGACTGCGCCTTCGGCAGTAATCAGGCTATTTAAATTAAACTTGCCTGATTCATCCTGTATTATTCCGGAGACATAACCGTCATCTACCGGAAAAGCTGGCATGGGCTGCGCCCAGGTTTCCTGCAGATGGTCGACCTCTGCGGCATTTTCAGCATCATCGACCAGCAATTCAGAAAAAAAGGCCTCAGCACTTTTGGCATACATTAAGGACTGGTTTTGTCGCATCAAATAGGCAGTGCTTTCAGCAGTTGCAGCCTGACGCTGGGCAATCGTGGCAGCCAAAATAGTCGCTAGCGCTACCATCACCAGAATGGTAATCAGTGCAATGCCCTGCTGCTGCTTGATCATGATCGTTTTATTCATTTTCATTTCTTATTATTCTGAGCTGGGTTTGACCGGTGTTCTGAGTATCAAGCAAAAAGTCCGTATTTAATAAACTAAACATCCATTCATAACTGACGCCATTCACGGTTAAATTGATTTTAACCCCTTTAGGCAACCTTTGCTTCTGCTCTAACTGATTCAGATCAGTAGAAGCATCTGGCCATTGCGTGAGCTCATTCGGATTGAGTACGACGATCTGGAATTGTTCCACTTCCGACAATAAAACACTGGATTCGGGCTGATCTTGACCTGTCTGATTCAGGTTCCGGTATTTCAAGCGATAAAGTTTCTGCTCATCAGCTCGATACTGATATTCAATGCGCTCATCTGGGGAAATCCCCTCTTCCAAAGGGTCAGTCACTCCAGTTTTACTGAAATTAAAGCGTCCGTTCTGTAGCACTAGAGCCGGCTGAATATCGCCATTGATATTGGCCGTTAAGGGTACTGCCTGTACGGTATCTCGCAGAATCTGCTGATAGGTTTGCTGTAACTGACCTAAACGCTGTTCATGAATCACATTCTGATCTTTGGTTTTGACAATATAATCAAAAACTTTCCAGCCCAAAGCAGACAGCACCGCAAAGATCGCAATTGCGACCATTAATTCAACCAGGGTAAATCCTTTAGGCTTCATGGAGTATTGTTCATACGATGATTAAAGAACATCAGGCTGGTGATACCAGATTCCACCTGACCACTGTCCTGATTAACCAGACTCACCTGCAGCTCGATCCGTTGTACATTCGGACTGACCGTCGGTTCGCTGCGCTTGTCAATCTGCCAGGTTTCACCTTGCTGGGTCAGCTGTTTGGAAGCCGTCCCTTCCATCCATTCCTGATTAATTTCCATTTGTGCCACTTCATTTAAGGCAACAAACTGTGCTTTGGTACGTAGAATGGCATTCGAGGTCGACTGGGTATATTGAATCGCGACTTTGGTCAGGGTCATGGCTGCGGTCGCAAAAATTGCCAAGGCCACCATGACTTCCAATAAGGTAAAACCTGAGGCACGATTAAGTCGAGTAACACTCGACCGTGCCGCAAGTCCGAAAGCTATGCTTGAGGAGCAGCGATAAACGAAACAACGTTTCGTCCGAGCGCAAGATGAAGAACTCTGTTCAGAGTGCACACGATTAAGCCGAGTAATACTCGGCCTGATAGCACCAAATCCAGTATTCTGCTTGAAATATCTAGATTTCATTGATTTTACCCAGATGATCAATCTCAATCGCAGCACCCACTTCACGGTCTTCCAAAAAGAATTGAATCCGCACCGGTTTGACTTCACCATTGCCGAGCCAGATCAGTTTAGGTGCATTAGCCTGAGTCAGATCACGATTTTGTGCATTGGTATAACGCTGCTGTTCCAGCGCCTGCATCTGAAAGGACACATGATCAGGTAAATTACGCAATTTGAAATCTGCATAACTCTGCCATTTCTCATTTTGCAGGTTCTGTTCAGTCTGCGCTGCTGAACGATATTCTATAATTCCATAACGAAATGGCGTGACATCTGTTGCTGGCCGAACGTCAAGCGCGAGTATTCTAGACTGGTCATTGGCCTCGCGTAGCACCCGTTGCAAGTCTACTAATAAAATTTCCCGTGCCTGCATTGCTTTGCGCTGATCGACACCACTGGTATTGAGCAGCACTAGTGAAGCCATAATCCCCATAATCACAATCACCACCATCAATTCGATTAAGGTAAAGCCACGAACTGCACTGTGAGGTGATCTGATCATAGGACAACCTTAGACAAACTGGTCGGCAGAATGCACCTGCTTGGGCAAAGCCAGCGCCTGATCGATATAGGCCACACGCAAGGTATCGCGTGAACCCAAGTAACGCTGATAGAAACTGGAATTGAGAATTGCGGCTGCACCATGGGTCAGCGACCAGATCGACGCTAGATAATCGCGTACCGACATGCGGCTGTTGATCGATGCCAGATAAGTTTCTGTCATACGGATAATCAGGCGTAAGCGCTGTTTGCGCACCTGATAAAGTTCGCTAAACAGGTGCTGGATTCCAACCCCAGTCGTCGACAGGCGTTCTTCAATTTGATGAAACAGCACAGTACGTTCAGGATGATGCAAATGATGCAGCATAAAGAAGGCCAGATGTTCAGGAAAGGCTTTATCGCTATCCTGAATCATTTCCAGCAACATGCGCTCATTTCGGATAATCAGCAGCATGTATAGTTCATCTTTACTCTGGAAATGTTTATAAAGTGTCCCTTTGGCCAGATCAAGCTCGGCGGCAAGCGCATCAAGCGTCATTCCTGCTTCACCATTTTCTAACAGGAGTTGCTCTGCTACTTGAAAAATCAAGGTTTCTCTTGCTCGAAACTGAGCTTGACGATCCATCTTCACCCTATAAACTCTCTTTGTACTTTATATAACTTTATTTACTTTAAATTCAGAAGATTTTCAAAGTTCTGCTTTGTGATATAAGCCATTTCTTCCAGTGACTTATCATATACATCGCAAAGCGCTTTGGCTACATAAGGAACGTATTTAGGCTCATTAGATTTGCCACGATACGGCATTGGCGCAAGATAAGGACTATCGGTTTCAATCAGCACACGATCCAGCGGAACCTGTTTGGCGACATCACGCAGATCCTGCGCATTTTTAAATGAAACAATTCCGGAAAATGACACATAATAGCCGCAATCCAGTACCGCTTTAGCGGTTTCCCAGTCCTCGGTAAAACAGTGCAGAATGCCATGCGTAGATTTTTCCGCGCGAATAATATCGACGGTATCATGCTTGGCGGAACGGGTATGAACAACTACAGGTTTTTTGGTGATTTGTGACGCATGAATATGCCGGGCGAAACAGGCCTTTTGCTCTGCAATAAAATCGGTACTGTGATAATAATCAAGACCTGTTTCACCGAGCGCCCAGACTTTCTCCGGTTGTGCCAGCTCGACCAGATATTCAGTCGTGGCACGCGCCATGGTTGCAGCATCTTCGCAAGGATGTACGCCAACGGTATAGCCGACATCTGCATGACGCGCGGCAATTTTGGCCAGCTCGATATGATCATCCAGATCGACCGAGATACTCATGAATTTGGAAACACCGGCTTCACGAGCCTGAGCCAATGCTTGGTCCAGATCACCATGATATGGTGTCAAATCAAGCAGGGTTAAATGACAATGAGTATCTACAAACACGATGCGTTCCTACCAAGGGTAAATTAACTACATAGTGTAACTTTTACGTCCTTCAGATTTAAGACCCGCAACCAGACGATCTGCTTCATTTTTGAAATAAACGCCTTTTTCACCGCTTAACTGGATGCCAAAGCCTTGGGGCTTGATGCCATTCTGCTTTTGCGAGACCCAGATGACTTTACCAGTTAAAGGAATTTTCTGGGTCTGGTCAGGCAAAGTTGTCAATACAAAAACTTCTTCGCCCAGTTTGACCGGCTGCTTGGAAGGAATAAAAAGCCCACCACCCACAACATAAGGCATATAGCTGGCAAACAGTGTTTCGATGTCAGGAATATTGGCCTGAATAATACCGCCCATACGTGGTTGCATGTGATTTCCCCTTAATTAAAGATTCATCAGCTTGATAAACAATTCATCAATAACCAGATTGCTTTGGACATTCTGCTCGAGGTATTGCTTGGCTTGCTGAAAATCCTCATAAATTTTAAAAAGTGCTTCTAATGAATATTGTTCGGCAAGCACATTGAATTCAAGGTCAATGTTTTTCACCGTCTGATTTAGCTTGACACAAATTAAATCGGACAACAAGTATTCAAACATTTGAGCAAATTCACCAAAACTCAGGCTTTTATTCCATTTGGTCGCAATTGCCAGTGGCATATTTTTTTGAATGACCAGTTTTTGCCAGTCTTGCAGGAATTCCTGACGCAGTGGCAGCCAGGCACTTTGTGCAACCTCTAATGCCTGTAACGGCATCTGATTAGACAGGTTCATCAATAATTGTTGCTGGCTAGAACCTGCATCCGGGAGCTGATTCTGGACATAATCGCTAAATTGTTCTGCGGAAATTCGATCCAAAGCAAAATGCTGCAAACGACTGCGGATGGTCGCGGGCAATTTTAAATAATGATTCGCCAGTAAAATAATCACCGTATTATCACCGGGTTCTTCCAGTGTTTTAAGCAAGGCGTTAGCAGAGGCAATATTTAAGGCTTCTGCCGGCTCAATCACAATTACACGCCAGCCATCTACAGTCTGTTGCACAAAAGGCAGAAGATCACGAATCTTCTCGATCTTGATTTTAGCATTCTGTTTTTTATTGTCTTCATCGGTACTGATATGCACATAGTTGGGATGGGTATCTGCCTTTAACCATTGGCAGCTACTGCATTCACCACATGGCCCGGCAGGCTGACGATTCAGGCATAACACCCAAGCCAGAAACTGTTGGGTAAACGCTTCTTTGCCACAGCCTTTTTTTCCATAAAACAATAAACCATGCCCAAGCTTGGGAAAGCGTCCGGTCAGGGTTTCCCAAACCTGTTGCTGCCATGGATAGATATGTGCATTGACATCAAAAGGCATGTATTTGACTCTTCTTAGGCAAAATGGGAAAGATCCATCTGATTCAGGCGATCCAGATCTTCCTGAGTATCTACCCCTGGCGGCAAATTGGCTTCAGCCACCGCAATGGCAATACGGTGTCCATTTTCCAGTACCCGTAACTGCTCTAGAGATTCCAGTTTCTCCAGCACACCCATTTCCCAGGTCACATATTCTTGCAACAGTTTTACCCGATAGGCATATAGGCCTAAATGACGATAGGCCTGATCATGCAGTTTTGGTTCAGTCAGTTTCGCACCATCACGGTCATAAGGAATGGTAGCACGGCTAAAATACAGTGCTTGCTGGTGTTTTGACATGACAACTTTTACAATGCTGTCACGTTTGAATTCATCCAGTTGATGGATCGGCTCACATAGCGTCGACATGGAAGATTCAGGCTGATCTTCCAAGAGTTGAGCAACCTGTTTTACCAGTTGCGCCGGCAGTAAGGGTTCATCCCCCTGTACATTGATAATAATGTCCTCACTGGCCCAGCCTTTGATTCGAGCCACTTCACTCAAGCGGTCTGTGCCTGAAGGGTGATCCGCCGAGGTAATGACAACATCAATGCCTTCAGCACGGCAAACGGCAGCAATACGCTCATCATCAGTTGCCACACACAGATCATCAAAACCTTGCACTTTCTTGGCTTGATCCACTACCCGCAGAATCATGGGACGACCATGAATGTCCAGCAACGGTTTACCCGGCAGACGTGAACTGGCGAAACGTGCAGGAATAACAATGTGTTTCATAATGAATGAGCCTTAAGAAATTTGAATACCGTATTGTTGTAACTGTTGCTGCAAGACTGTATAGCAGGCTGGCGATAGGACTGCATCGACTGGCACCACCCAGATATCCTGTTTAAAATCTGGATATTGTTTAAGTAGCGCCATAATTTTTACTGCGTCTTTTTCAGTGGTAATAATCGGATTGTTATCATCGAACTGTAAATCTTCAATGTCATAGTCATGATGGTCTGGAAACTCATGACACTGAAATTGTTCTATGCCTAAATTTTGCAAGGTCTGATAAAACCGCTGTGGAAAGCCAATGCCGACTACCGCATAAAAAGCCGCTTGAGGATCAAAGATTTTATTGTTGTCCTGATTAAGCAAATAAGGCTGTGATGCAGCCAGATGCATATGCAGTTCAGAGCTTGGGTTAGCCGAATGCTCAATTACGGTTCCCGTTTTCAAACGGGTCACTGGTTCACGTAGATAACCTTCTGGAAGCAGTTTCTGATTACCAAGACCGCGATTATTATCCAGCACAATCCACTCAATCTGGCGATTCAAGGCCCAATGCTGCAGGCCATCATCACAGATAATCATATCCAGCTCATGTTTCTGCAATAAGAGTTCAATACTTTTCTGCCGGTTGGGACCAACTGCCATCGGCACACCTGTTGCCTGCACAATCAAGGCAGGCTCATCTCCGACAATCTCCGGCAAGGTATTAAAGTCGACATAGGCAGGAAATGGACCTTGGCCGCCATAGCCTCGACTGATCACGCCTACCCGAACATTTTTCTCGGTTAAATAATCCACCAGATGAATCAACAAAGGTGTTTTACCGCTACCACCGACTGTGATGTTACCAATTACCATAACGGGAATTGGTGCACTATAACTTTTTTTAATGCCTTTTTGATAAAGCCAGTGATTGCTGACAAAACCCAGGCGATACAACCATGACAAAGGACGCAGCACCACCAGCCACTTTGCCTGTGCATTCCAAGCATCCTGAATGATTTGTGCTAATGCCATGAGTTACTGTTCCTCAAAGTTACGCTGATGCAACTGATAATAAGCACCATGTAGCGCAATCAGTTCGGCATGACTGCCCTGCTCAACAATACGGCCCTGATCCATAACCACAATACGATCCGCGTTTTCAATCGTCGATAGACGATGTGCAATTACGATGGTCGTACGGTCCTGCATGGCTTTATCAAAGGCACGCTGAATAAAGTATTCCGACTCGTTATCCAGCGCACTGGTCGCTTCATCCAGAATCAGGATAGAGGCATTTTTCAAAATTGCGCGTGCGATCGCGATGCGCTGACGCTGGCCACCAGACAGGTTTAAACCCTGAGCACCCAGCTGAGTATTATAACCTTGCGGTAGTGCCATAATAAAATCATGCGCATAGGCTGCCTTTGCTGCCGCGATAATATCTTCATCGGAAGCACCTTCGAGCTGACCATAAGCAATATTTTCCCGCACGGTTCGGTTAAACAGTACTACTTGTTGGTTCACCATGGCAATCTGGGTTCGTAATGCGGTAATTTCAAAATCTTCAATCGGTTTCTGATCCAGCAGGATCTGCCCAGAAGTCGCATCCTGATAACGCACCAGTAGATTCACCAGCGAGCTTTTACCGGCCCCAGAACGACCGACCAGCGCCACTGTTTCACCGGCCTTCACCTTTAAATTAAAATCATGAATGGCATGATGACCATCATCATAAATCAAGTTGACATCTTTAAACTCGATATCGCCTTTCAGGCTATCCGTTAAAGTCCCGGTATTTTTTTCTTCAGGCATATCCAGCAATTCAAATACCGAATGAGCCGCAGCCATACCACGTTGAATTTTTTCATTGATATCCGTCAAGGCTTTGATCGGTCTTGCCAGCATACCCGCCGCAGTAATATAAGCGACAAATTCACCCGCAGAGGTGTCACCCAAGATTTGTGGGCGCAAGGCAATAAACATCACGATACTCAGTGAAATGGACATGATCAACTGCACGACAGGACTATTCAACTGTTGCACAGCGACCATTTTCAAGCCACGACGCAAGTTTTCAAGCGAGTTCTGTTTAAAGCGTTCCTGCTCAGAACTTTGCCCGCCAAAACCCTTGACGATCAGGTTGGCATTCACCGTTTCCTGCACTACATGGTTCACATCACCCATGGTGTCTTGTACTTGTCGCGATAATTTACGCATCCGTCTTGCAGCTTTACTGATAATAAAACCTATGACGGGTGCAAAAATCAGGATACACATGGTCAGACGCCAGTTGGTATACAACAGGTAGCCTAATAATGCCAGGGTGATCAAACCTTGTTGCAACAAGGTTCTTAGGGCTTCAGTTGAAGCAGCGGTTAGCTGTTCAACGTTATACATGATTTTGGCAGTAATATGCCCGCTGGTATTGTCCAGATAATACTGGGAAGGTAAACGCAGCAATTTTGCAAAAACTTCCTGACGGATATTGAATACCAGATTCCGGGAAATTACCGCAGTAAAATATCCACCCATGAACAAACCCAAGCCCCGGAAGAACATGAGTATGACCACTAAAAACGGGAAAAGTGATGTGAAACTCTGGTCTTTATTTTGAATCGCCTCAATAATATATTCCAGTAATTTAGCGACAGAAACTTCCGTAGCCGCATTAATAGAAAAACCCAACAGGACAAGCAATGCAATGCCCCAAAACGGTTTTAAATAACTTAAAAGGCGAAGATAGACCTTAAAATCGTGCTTCACTAATAACCTCGGGTGGGTACTTTGGTACTGATATTAATATTTACAAATCCGAGCTGCCCGGCCACGTCCATGACACGAATCACGTCCTGATGGCTGGCTTTTGCGTCAGCTGCAATGACAAACATTAAATCACGGCGTTCATTAGAAATCTGTTTAATTGCAGTATTTAAATCCGCGACTTCCTTACTGGCCAAGGATTGACCATTGACTGCGTAATGACCATTGGCATCCACAATCACTTCGACTTTTTGATCATAGCTTTTAGGCGGTACACCCTGCGCATCAGGCAAGGTCAGATTCATTCGGCTCATTTGGCTAAAAGTCGTCGATAACAGCAAAAAGACCAGAATAAACAGCAGACAATCAATCATCGGTGTCAGATTAATATGTACATCTTCCACCTGGTTGCGTTTGAATTTCATCATCCGCCTCCTAGCTGGCTTTTTGCATGTCTTGGTCTATGTCTGCATGATTGCGATAAAAAAGATCCGCATGAAACAAAGTCGCTTGCTGTTCAAGTTCAGCCACATATTCCTGAACCAGACGCTGAAAATAACGGTGCGCAAACAGTGCAGGAATTGCAATCAACATACCGGCTGCCGTGGTAATTAAAGCCTTGGAAATACCCGGCATCATCAATACCGGATCACTCCCGGTACCTACATCGATCATCAGGAAAGATTCAATAATCCCAAGTACAGTTCCCAATAAACCGAGTAAAGGCGCAACTGCACTCAAAGTTCCCAGAAAATTAATGTTTTTTTCCAGATAACCAATTTCCTGTGATGCCACCACTTCCATCTGTGCGCGAGCATACTGCTCACCTTGCTGCTTGCTGGCATAGCCTGCAGTAAATACCCGACCCAAAGTGCTTTGCTTTAAGGCCGCACTTTGATTCATTTTTTGCATGACTTGTGCTGTATTTTGCGAAGGCCCCATCAACAGTGTCAACGGAAGTACTGCATTCTTTTTCAGGCGAATCAGACGCTCGATCGAAATCGCCAGCATAAAGATAGAACACAAGACCAGGGGCAGCATAAGCCAGCCACCTGCTTTAACCAATTCCCACATCTAATTTATTCCCCAATAAAAAAATATATAAATTATTCATCTTCTAAAATAGAAAGAATGCCATCCAGCTCTTCTAAAGAGTGATAGCTAATAACCAGTTTCCCTTTACCTTGCTTGTTATAGTCAATTTTAACATCTGCACTGAAACGCTCTGAAAGGCGCTGAGTCAATTGCTGAATATCCGGTGCTACAGCTTCTTTTACTTTTTCTTGTTTAGGTGTATTGAAATCACGGACTAACTGCTCGGTTTGACGAACAGACAGACTTTTTTCAATTACGATATCTGCAACTTTGAGCTGATCTTTAGCTTTTAAGGTTAAGATCGCACGTGCATGCCCCATATCCAGCAAACCCTGCTGCATAAAGTCTTTCACTTCTTCTGCCAGGCTAAGCAGGCGAAGTAGGTTACTCACTGTCGTACGCGCTTTACCCACGGTATCTGCAATTTCCTGATGGCTTAAGCCAAATTCTTCATGGAAACGTTGCAGAGCCATCGCCTGATCAATCGGATTCAGATCCTGACGCTGGATGTTTTCAATCAAGGCCAGTGCAATCGCAACCTGATCATTCAGATCACGTACAATCGCAGGAACCTCGGTCAAACCCGCCAGCTGTGCAGCACGCCATCGACGTTCACCCGCAATAATCTCGTATGGATAGCGTTCATCGTCAACCGGACGGATCACGATGGGCTGCATGATGCCATGCTTTTCAATCGATGCCGCCAGTTCCTGCAAATCCTGCTCGTTAATATAACGGCGCGGCTGATATTCACCGCGCTTGAGCAAGTTCACATCGATCTGTTTTAGCTGACCATGGTCAAGACCTTGAGCTTCGAGTTGTAATTTTTCTTTTTGAATTGAACCTAGCAAGGCATCCAAGCCACGACCTTTGGCGAGTCCACGTTTCTTGACGGTCATGCTTTACTTCCTTTTTTCACTTTGCTTTTCTTTAATACTTCAGCTGCCAGATTTAAGTAAGCAACTGCACCCTTTGAGCTTTTTTCAAAATAAATCACCGGCAAACCGTGTGCTGGCGCTTCAGCCAGACGAATATTTCGTGGAATTACGGTTTCATACAGTTTTTTACCGAAATATTGTTCTAATTCTTCAGAGACATCACGAGTCAAGGCATTACGTGCATCGTACATGGTGCGTAATACACCGACAATTTGCAGGTCCGGATTCAATGCTTGCTGAATCCGATCGATGGTTTGGGTTAAATCCGCCAGACCTTCCAGTGCATAATATTCACACTGCATTGGAATCAGCACACCATCCACGGCTGCCAAAGCATTGACAGTAATCAGGCTAAGACTCGGTGCACAATCAACAATAATATAATCAAATGAGGATTCAATTTCCTGCAATGCATCCCGTAAAATGAACTCGCGCCCTTCCTGCTCTGCAATCGCCAACTCAACCCCAGCCAGATCACGGTTTGCCCCAAGTACCTTGTAACCGACTTCCGCCTTAGATATCGCCGTTTCAATCGGCACTTCACCCAGCAACACATCGGTAACCGAATACAGCAGGTCATTCTTCTGAATGCCAGACCCCATGGTCGCATTACCTTGCGAATCCATATCGACCAGCAAAACACGTTTTTTTAACACAGCTAAAGATGCCGCCAAATTTACTGCGGTTGTGGTTTTACCTACACCACCTTTTTGGTTTGCAATCGCAATAATTTGTGCCATGTTGCCCCCAATCCCTTTAAAAATCTTAAATACGTTTTAATAGAAGTAAATGACGCTGTTCGTCTAAGCGCGGAACTTTAAGTTCAATAATCTCACAACTAAATTCATTTTTTAAAGTAGCAACTTCATCTTCAGGAATTAAGCCTTTCATTGAGGCAATAATCGTTTGTTCGTGCATATATGGCTTAGAAGCATCGACAAAGTCTGTTAATGATGCAAAGGCACGACTGGTAATCACATCAAATTGACCCAGCTCATTGATGCTGTCTTCGTTTTCTACACGCGTTTGCACGGCAATAACATTTTTAAGTTTCAGGTCAGCAATAAACTGCTTGAGGAAACGAATTTTTTTACCGTTAGAATCCAGTAATACACATTCACGCTCAGGCTGACATAAAGCAATGATCATGCCCGGCATACCGCCACCTGTACCGATATCCAGCAGTCTGCCTACAGGCAAGTCCTTTAAAATACTTAAACTGTCGAGCAGATGCTTGACCAGCATTTCTTTAGGATCACGGATTGCAGTCAAATTGTATGCTTTGTTCCACAACACCAAAGCATCCTGATACTTGAGTAATAAATTTAAAGCTTCATCAGATAGCTCTAAACCCAAAGCCTGGCTACCCTGCTTTAGTTCTTGAAAAAACATGTGCATAAACAATCTACGCTCGAAAAAGTTAGGTGGAAGTATACCGTTTTCTCTATATTGGCACAGTAGGCAGTGCTTAGCGAATATTCACTTAAGCAAACTTCCCTTCATGGATCGCTGTATCCAGTGCCGTTAAACGCTCCGGGGTTCCCACATCAACCCAAATGCCTACCAATTTAGAAGCGGCAACCTGCTGATTCTGCATTGCCGCTTTTAGCAATGGCGCTAAAGGACGCTTGCCAGTCTCTAAGCCTTGGAACATCTTTGGATCAAGCACGGATACACCACTAAAAGTCAGGTTTTCACCTTCGACTTGCTGATCAAAGGTATAAGCTTTCCCGGCTGCAAGCGTAAAATCACCTTCAGGATGTTGTTCAGGGTTCTGCACAAGTACGAGATGCGCCAAATTATCCTTTAGATCAATATCCAGTAAAGGAGCAAAATCCATCGTGGTCCAGACATCACCATTTAACAGAATAAAAGGTTCATCACCGAGTAGCGGCAAGGCATTAATGATTCCTCCAGCGGTTTCCAGACCTTCACCCTCATGTGACCAAAGGATGTTGATGCCAAATCGTGAACCATCGCCCAAAGCTTCTGCGAGTTTTTCACCGAGCCAAGCCGTATTGATGACAATTTCAGTAACACCGATCGCAGCCAGTTTCTCTATATGCCAGACAATTAAGGGCTTGCCCCCAACTTCCAGCAAAGGCTTTGGCGTATGCAGCGTTAGCGGCTGCATACGATTACCGAGTCCTGCGGCCAAAATCATCGCTTTCATTCAGGCAGCCACCTCATATGAGCCATATTTAGCTTCAAATGCAGGCATCACTCTGTCACGCATAAACTGCATGAATGGCTCTAGTTCTGCATAAGCCTTAGATTCTTCAAGCAGATACCACATCACACGTGGTAAGTCCTTGAGATAACCCGACTTGCCATCACGCTCAAATAGACGCACAAAAATACCTAAAATCTTGATATGACGCTGAATCGCCATCATGTCGGCGTCTTTTTTAAACTGTTCAAAGTCACGCTCTTCTTTAGCAGATGCTGGCAACAAGTCATAAAAGTTTTTGAACCAGCGATACACACGATCGGCATTCCACTGTACATAGGCATCACGTGTAATCGAGATCAAGTCATAAGTATCCGCACCAATCACAGCATCCTGAAAATCAATCACACCGAGTTCGGTTTCATTGTCGATTTTCATCAAGTTACGACTATGGAAATCCCGATGCACGATCACCTGTGGCTGTGCCAATGCGGCATTCGCCAAAATCGCAAAAGTGCGTTTGATCAAGGCGCTTTCTGATTCAGTCAGTTGAACCTTTAACGCTGGTAACATCCAGTCAGTCAGCAATTCCATTTCCGAGATCAGTTTTTCATAAGAATATGCCGGGAAATGCCCTTCTCCAGCAATCGATTGTAGTTGAATGAGCTGCTTAAAGCTTTGCTCATAATAGGCATCTACAGTCTCGTCATTCAGCAGATTCGACAGCAGCACATCACCAAAGTCTTCGAGCAGTAAAAAGCCATTTTCCAGGTCTTTTGCCACGATATGCGGAACACGCACGCCATGTGCATCAAAAAACTCATCTATCGTCACAAAAGGCACACAATCTTCTTTTTCTGGTGGTGCATCCATCAGCATAAATGTTTTATTATTCAGTTTGATTCGTGCATAACGACGGAAGCTGGCATCACCTGCTAAAAAATGAGTTTCAAATTGATCTGAACCGAGTACAGAGGCAATCCAAGATTGTATCAATTGTTCGCGTTGTGTATTCATTTGCAATTAATTCTAATACAGGCTGAGTTTTTAAAGTGCTAAGTGTAGCTACTTATCAACTTTTTCTCTATGATGCGACAATAATTAATTGCGATAAAAGCATGATTGGTTAATGAGACAAATGAAGCATCACTTTAAAATAAATCCTCTAGCGACTGCGATCTTAACCCTTTTATGTGGCAGCTCAGCCTCCGGCTATGCTGCATCAAATGTCTCGTCCGATGTAAATGCAGAACAACTCAAACAGCGCATAAATGAGACCTATCCAGGTGAAGCATTCTTTTCGCAATACTATGTCGACAAATCCTCAGCTGAAGCACAGCAGCGGCAGGAAAAATACTTAAGTTCGGCTTATTGTGAAGGCACCTGGGTGACCCCGATTGCCCCAGATGCAGCAACCGTTGCGCCAGATCAGGCTACATCCACCATTACTGCAGATTATGGACACTACAATCCAGCAGGTGACTCTTATTTAGAAGGCAATGTCATCATTGACCAGCAAGGTCGCCAGATTCGTGCTGAACGCGTAACGATTGATCAAACCCAGACCTATGCCAAAGCAGAAGGTCGGGTACAACTTGCTCAGGGTGGCCTGCTCTCACAAAGTGATGATATTAATTATAATTTAAAGACCCAAGAAGGTGACCTAAATAACAGCTTCTATATTGCCGAGCAGCAACATGCGCATGGTCGGGCAGAAAAGATCGCCAGAACCTCGACCGAGACGGTAGAACTGGAAAATGCGACCTATACCACCTGTCCACCTGAGCAAAAACCAACCTGGAAAATCCAGGCAGAAAAGATCAAGCTGAACCAGGAAACTGGACGTGGTGAAACCCGCAATACCAAGCTATATGTTAAAGATGTTCCGGTCTTGGCAGTTCCCTATTTCAACTTCCCGATTGATGACCGCCGCACTACCGGTATTCTGACGCCGACATTTGGCTTTACCAATGATGGTGGTCTGGAACTAGGTGTTCCAGTTTACCTGAATTTAGCGCCGCAATATGATGCGACGATTACGCCGCGTTATATTGGCGATCGTGGTACGATGTTAGACGGTGAGTTTCGCTATCTGACTGAAAATTATGGTGAAGGCCGTATTTGGGGAGGTTATTTACCTTCCGATGAAAGCTATAGCGATGAAGACCGTAAAAGCCTGCATTTCTTACATAACTGGCAGATCAATAATCAACTATCAACCAACCTTGAATATAACTACGCTTCAGACAAAGATTACTTTGCCGATCTGGATAATAACCCGAACTCTAAAACTGACCTGAACTTACGCCGTGCCTGGGAAGTCAATTATAAAAATGGTATTCCTGGCTTAAAGGCACAATTCAAAGTCGAAGATTTCCAGACCCTAGATCCAACCGTACTGGATGAAGACCGTCCTTATGCACGTCTGCCGCAGCTTTTAGTCAATTACAAAACTGGCAATCCATTGGGATTACAGCTTGAGTTTAATAACGACACAGCATATTTCCAGAAGGATCTGAGAAATTTCGCTGATACTGATCCAACGGGTGAGAAGGTATATCAACCGAGTGGTACACGGATCTATAATGACTTTTCCGTGCGTTATAATCATTTTACCCCGTGGTCATTCTTCATTCCTCAGGCGACTGTACGCAACATCAATACTTTCTATGATGAAAAAACCCAAAGCCGTAGCGCGTCTAGTGAAAATAATTCAATTGTGGTGCCACAATTCACGCTGGACACCGGCTTAATTTTTGAAAAAGAAGGTACGTATCTACAGACCTTAACGCCTCGTCTGTTCTATGCGTATTCACCTTATGAGAATCAGCAGAATCAGCCAAACTTTGATTCAGTCGTCGCTTCGATTAATTATGATCAACTTTTCAGTGCGCGTCGCTTTTATGGTAATGACCGCCTGGAAGACAATAACTTTGCCTCCTTAGGTCTGAGCTATAGCCTATTTAATGAAGAAGGTCTGGAGCGCCTGCGTGCCAGCGTTGGACAGAGCTTTTTCTTTGAAGATCGCCGTGTAACGTTGGAAAATGATGCAGATGAATTCGACCGTGAAAGTCATACTGGCCCTGTAATTCAACTGACCAGCCAGCTGTCAAATAATGTTCACGTTAATCTGAACTCAAGCTGGATGTCGAATGGATCGAATGCCCAACGAGATTTGCAGGTTTATTATACCGGTGATCAAGGCAATCTTTATAACTTAGGCTATTTTTATCGTAAAGATATTCCGAACCGTCAGGACAACTATGACCAGATCGTGGGTTCATTTATCCAGCCGATTGCCAACAACTGGCGTCTGGTTGGACATGCGCAATTTGACCTGGATAATAGTGTCGCACGGGAATATTTACTTGGCGTGAACTATGAGTCATGCTGTTGGGGAGTTTCTGTTTATGGTCGCTCATATTACAATGACTTAGATGACGTTAATGATTCAAACGTCAAAGCCAAACGCGCTATTATGGCCGAAGTCAGCCTGAAAGGCTTAGGTGGGTTAAGCAGCAAACTTACCTCATTACTAGAAAATCGTATTCTAGGTTTTAACAATATCAATCAAACTTGGACAGAACGTTAATGAAGACAAAACAGTTAAAACAAATTTTTAAAGCAACCGCACTTGCGCTATGCCTTTCATCAGCGATGACGACTTTTGCTGTTGCCCAACCTAAAGATGAAGTTGTAGCTGTAGTCGACAATAGTATTATTCTGCGTAGTGATCTGGCTCAAGGTGTAGCCGAAATTTCACATCAGCTGCAAAAACAGAAAAAGGCAGTTCCACCACAACAATATCTTGAGCAAAAAGCTTTAGAGCAACTGATTATTCGTCAGGCACAGCTTGAACAAGTTAAACGTTATAATATTCGTCCAGATGAAAAAGCTTTAAATGAAGCCGTCCTGAAAGTTGCCCGTGATTCTGGTTCACCGAGTCTGGAAGCATTCCAGCAGAAACTGGATGCCATGGCGCCGAATACCTATGCTTCTTTACGCAACCGTATTGCTGAAGATTTAGCACTGAATCGTTTACGTCAACAAATCGTGACTTCACGTATTCAAATTACAGATCAAGATGTTAAAAACTTCCTAAATACCCCGCAAGGTCAAGCTTTGCTTGGCAGTCAGGTCCATGTACTGCATTTACGGGTAAGCGGTGAAAATGCTGAACAAATTGCAACACAGGTAAAGCAAGAATTAAATAGCAGCAATGACATTCAGGCGATCGGCAAAAAGTACAGCACTGGCGGCGTTAAAGTCGAAGCTGCTGATATGGGTGTGAGAAACCTGTCAGAAATTCCAGCAGAACTGGCTGCACGCGTGACTACCCTGCAACCAGGTCAAACTTCTGAACTGATTCCTGTCGCTGATGGTGTACATGTTCTGAAGCTCTTGGAACGTAAAGGTGGCGAACAGAAAGCCCTTGTTCCGCAATATTTAACACGACACATTCTGATTCAACCGTCTGAAGTGGTCAGTCCTGAAAATGCCAAACAAATGATTGATAGTCTGTATAACCGCCTCAAACAAGGTGAAGATTTTACTGTTTTAGCTTCAACGTTCTCCAATGATACTGGCTCGGCTCGTGATGGTGGAAGTCTTGGCTGGGTTAGCCCAGGGGTAATGGTACCTGAATTTGAACAGCAGATGAAAAGCACCCCAGTAGGTCAGTTCAGTAAACCATTTCAATCCCAGTTTGGCTGGCATATTCTGCAAGTGAGTGAAACACGCCAACAAGATATGACACAGGAATATCAGGAACGTATGGCTCGCCAATTGCTCGGTGAACGTCAATTTGATGCCGAATTAGATAGCTGGTTACGTGAAACGCGCAATAATGCTTATGTAGAAATCAAAGATCCTCAACTGGATCCTAAACGTAACCGTTAAGCCTTACCATAATCCTAAAAAGCCAACGACATCTCGTTGGCTTTTTATTTAAAAAACTTAAAACGTACAGATATAAAAAAACCTCTCATATAGAGAGGTTTTTTAATTTTCAAACTCGATTAACGATTGTTTTCATCGTCTGAAGAGTCTTCAAATTTAGTGTCGTTGTCAAAACCAGTGCCTTGACCACCAAAGCCAGCACCTTGACCACCGAAGCCACCTTGACCACCGAAGCCGGCACCTTGACCACCGAAGCCGCCTTGACCACCAAAGCCACCGCCTTGACCGCCGAAGCCACCTTGACCACCGAAGCCGCCGCCTTGACCGCCAAAACCACCTTGACCACCGAAGCCGCCAGCACCTTGACCGCCACCAAAGCCACCTGCAGCACCTTGACCACCGAAGCCCGCACCTTGTGGACCAGCAGGCGCGCCAGCAGGACGTGGATTACGTGCAGGTACTACAGTTGAAATTGCATGCTTATAAACCATTTGGCTTACTGTATTTTTTAATAAAACCACGTATTGGTCAAAAGATTCGATATGACCTTGTAATTTAATACCGTTTACCAGGAAGATAGATACTGGGATACGTTCCTTACGGAGAGAATTCAAGAATGGATCTTGTAAAGTTTGACCTTTAGACATGTTATAACTCCAAAAAAATTAAAAATCAGCGCAAAAACTATCTCTATTTTTCAATTAAAAATTATAAAAAAGATAGTCCCTAAATTTTGCTTTATCCGTGACAGTTTCGCAAGTCTTCTTGAGCCTGCTGTAGCGTAAAATATGTTGTAAATTTATGCTTTTCTTGCAAAGACCTTAACCACGTATATTGACGTTTTGCAAGTTGTCGTGTCGCAAATAAAGCTTTATCCTCCATTTCCCGTTGCTTTTCCTTGGTTTTATCAGCATTTTTTAAGAATTCTATAGCCTGACGATAACCCACTGAACGCATGGAAGGTAAATTTTCATTAAAATCGTATTTTTCAATTAAATTCACAACTTCATTTAAAAAACCGCTTTTCCACATAATTTCCAGACGTTGTTCAATACGCCCATGTAATTCTAACCGATCTGGCATCAACGCATAATTATGGAAACTGTAACGATATGGTAAGTTTTTAGGTTGTTCTGCCTGTAGTTTTGTAATCGGCTCACCAGTCAATTTAAAAACTTCCAAGGCCCGAATAATGCGCTGCTTGTCGCTGACCTTGAATTTTTCACCGGCAATCGGATCGACTGCACATAATTCTTCATAAACCGCTTCCCAACCCTCCCGCTCACCTTTCGCCTCAATCTCAGCCCGGATAGCATAGTCTGCACTTGGTAAATTATCTGACAAGCCTTCAAGTAAGGCCTTAAAATACAGCATGGTTCCGCCAACCAGAATCGGGGTTTTACCACGTGCATGAATATCATCAATCAGGCGGCAAGCATCTTCGACAAAGTTGGCTGCAGAATACACTTCAAGTGGACTGATAATATCAATCAGATGATGCGGATAGCGCGCCAGTTCTTCTTTGGAGGGCTTGGCTGTACCAATGTCCATTCCCCGATAAACTAGCGCAGAATCGACTGAAATCAGCTCAAATTTCCCTTGCTCATACAGTTCACATGCCAAAGCGGTTTTACCACTTGCAGTTGGCCCCATTAAATTGATGACCGGCAATTGATTGGACATGTAAAACTACTCTCCTCGAGCAAAAAGTTTATCTAGTTGAGCCAATGGAAAGGCGCGCCAAGTCGGACGGCCATGATTACATTGACTGGCAAATTCGGTTTGTTCCATCTGACGTAATAAAGCATTCATTTCCGACAAACTCAAGATACGATGCGCTCGCACTGCACCATGACAGGCCATGCCTGCCAGAATCTGGTCACGCTTCTGCAATAGACTTTGTGCCTGATCCCCCGGATCTAAATCATTCAATAATTCAGGAATCAGGGCATCGAAATCGGCCTTGTGTAGAATAGCCGGCACCCCACGTACAATGATTTGTTCATCACCATACTGATCAATTTCCAGACCCAAACGCGCCAACTGCTCTTTCAGCTCTTCAACCCGCATGGCCTGCATCCGGCTAATGTTTACGACCTTTGGAATCAGCAATTGTTGTGAGGTCCAGAATTCAGGTTTATCCCAGGCCGATTTCATTTGCTGCAAGACAATACGCTCATGCGCCGCATGCATATCCACAATAATCAGACCTTCGGTATTTTGCGCCAGAATATAAATGCCGTGTAACTGGGCAATTGCAATACCTAAGGGATGCTCATCAACTTTGGTGTTCACATGTGTCTGAAAAGACTGCTCAGGGCTGAATATTTCGGTTTCCGAACTTTCTCTGAGCGGTGCTAAATAACTTTGCAAGGCATTATTCAGCTGCTGTGAACCAGAATAAGATTTACGGTAATCTTGGGAATAATGCACTGTTTGTGGACCTGAAGATGCAAAATCGGTCAGCACATCTGAAGTTTCATTTTCACTTAAGGCAGATGTCGTTCTCACCACCTGTGGCTGAGAATGCGCAGTCTGATGCAGGCTAAACTGTTCCTGATAACGCGGTTGCGGGGCCGTCAAGCCAGGCTGCTCATCCTGTTTCATTGCCTCGGCTAAATCTGCAGTTGCGGTCTGGAATTGTGCCAGCGTTTCCTTGGCATAATGCCGCACAAACTCATGTACTTCACGTTGATTCAGGAAGCGAATTTCATGCTTGGTCGGATGGACGTTCACATCAACATTTTCCGGATCAACTTCTAAAAACAGTAAATAAGCCGCATGCTGATGGCCATGCAAGATGCCGTCATAGGCCATACGCAAGGCATGGGAAATGGTTTTGTCTTTGACAATCCGGCCATTCACATAGACATATTGTAGATCCGCCTGTGCACGCGCATCCGAAGGATGACCGAGCCAGCCAGATAAACGCATATTGATACTGTCTGCATCTATCCAGTAGGCATTTTCAGTAAACTGGCGGCCAAGTAGCTGTTGAACGCGCTGGAAACGCAAAGCGCCGCTATCCGCCACGGGTAAATTCAGCTTGATGCTTTCATTATGTTCTAGCACAAACCGGATATCAAAATGCGTCAGTGCCATACGGCGTACAATTTCTTCAATATGACCAAATTCAGTGCCCGGTTTTTTCAGGAATTTACGCCGTGCAGGCACATTAAAAAACAAATCCTGAACCCGGATATGCGTCCCTTTCGAGGCTGCAACAGCCTGAATTTCCTGATGATCAAAAGCCGTACCATTGACTTCGACCTGATAACCGATGCCCTCGTCACTTTGACTGCTGATCATGGTCAGGCGTGAAACTGCTGCTATCGACGCCAGTGCCTCGCCACGAAAGCCCAGACTGCTGATTGCATACAGCTCATCAGCACTCTGGATTTTGCTGGTGGCATGACGCATCACGGCCAGCGGTAAATCCTCATGATGAATTCCGCGTCCATTGTCGATGATTTCAATTAAAGTACTGCCGCCCTGTTCGACCCGAATGATCAGCTCTGTCGCCCCCGCATCAATCGAGTTTTCCAGTAACTCCTTGACCACAGAAGCCGGACGTTCAATCACCTCACCTGCGGCAATCTGGTTGGCAAGTGCAGGATCAAGGGCACGAATACGGCGCAGACTTAAATCATTCGACATGTGAAAATTGACGCTCCAGAGCCTCTCGTAAAGCAAGATTCGATGAAATCAGGCTTGCAGTACGGGTAAGTTCATCTTCAGATTTTAAAATTTCAATAATCAGGTCAGCTTGCGGAATTTCATCACCACCTTTAGATGGCCATTCAAATAAAAATAGCGCATTCGGTGTTTCCAGGTAATCCCGGATGCCCATCAGTTCCAGTTCATACGGATCATTCAGACGATACAAGTCAAAATGAAAAATATCCTGACCATTAATTTGATAGGGTTCGACCAGTGTATAAGTTGGACTTTTCACTGAACCTTTATGACCCAGCTGTTGCAAATAATAACGTGTTAACGTCGTTTTTCCTGCCCCTAGGTCACCAATCAGATACACGACCCCCGCAGGGAAATTCTCCGCCAGAACCTTGGCTAGTTTTTGGGTATCGTCTTCATGATTTAAAGTGACATTAAATGAATAAGGCATATTACTCACGACATGATGCAAAAGAATAAATATGATAGCATCGCCACGCTTTAAAAGCCTATTCACCCGTGTGAGAAACTGTATTTTTTCACAGCATCTGTTCCTTAAGAGGTTAATCTGCCTGCCATGCAACCAACTGTTGAATTTAACCCGCCCATGCTCAATGGGGTCAGTGCCAGTAAAGTATTTTTGCCAGCCAGTCCGGATGCGTCCCTGACAGTTTTTGCTTATTTATGCACACAATTCGCGCATATCACAGCAGATGAATGGCAGTCCCGTTTCAACGAAGGTCTGGTCTATGATGCTCAGGGCAATCAATTAACCACAGAAAGTCCATTTCAGGCTAATAGCCATTGTTACTATTATCGCTTTTTGGCACATGAAGTGCATGTTCCTTTTCAACATCAGATTTTATTTGAAAATGAGCATTTCATGGTGGTCGATAAACCGCATTTTTTGACTATGAGTCCGACCGGACAATATGTGCAGGAAACGCTATTGGTTCGGCTTAAAAAACAAACCGGCAATGAGCATTTAACGCCCATTCACCGGCTGGATCGTGAAACGGCAGGTGTGGTCCTGATTTCCAAATGCGTGGAATCGCGTGGAATCTATCAGCAGATGTTTGCCACACGTCAGGTTCAGAAAACCTATCATGCGATTGCGGCCTATCACCCTGATTTAAAATTTCCATTGATCACGCGATTAAGAATGGAAAAGGGACAGCCCTTTTATACCATGCACGTGCTAGACGGAACGCCGAATAGCGAGACGGTGATTGACCTGCTGAAACATAATACAGAATGGGCTAAATATGAGCTGAAACCGCATACTGGCAAACAGCACCAATTACGGGTGCACTTGAATCATCTGGGTATTCCGATTCAGCACGATCCCTTTTACCCCCAAGTAGCGCATAAAGCGGAAGATGATTTTTCAGCACCTTTAAGTTTATTGGCCAAACATATTCAATTTGTCGATCCGATCACGCAGAAAAGCATGAATTTCAGCTCGCACCTTGAATTGACACTGTAAATCTCTTGTCATTACAGATTATTTTCTAAAATCGGTCGCTTTAAGATTGAATTTCAAACGTAATTGATTAGAATAAAGGCGAAAAGTTAAGTAATTTAAAGCTTTAAAAATATTATGAGAAAAACTGAAGTTTATCAAATTCGCTTGGACTCGCAAGAGAAGAAACAAGCCTTTGCGGTATTTAAGCAATTGGGGATTACGCCAGCTCAGGCCGTGCGTCTTTTTTTCAAGCAGGTGGTGATTACCAAATCCATCCCCTTCTCGATTGAAAACCAGAATATCAATCTGGAACAACTGATCCGGCTGCGCAAGCTGAAACAAAATGAAGCGAAAACCGAGCAAAATGCGCTTTCCAGTTCGGCCCTGAATCTGCTGGATGATCAGGAGATTGCATTGGATGATGATCATCTTGATTTATTTGAAGAGCTGAATGCCATTTTGGGTGAAAGCGACAAAATTTAACATTGTTGCATTTCCGAACAATTTCTAAAGCCTGCCACTCATAAACTTCGCTATGCTTGATGCTGATAATCAATAAAAAATTAGCATGGAGTATGCAATGCTCGTACGACGCGCCCAGTCAGCAGACCTGAATCAGCTGGCGGTATTATTTGATGAATATCGACAGTTTTATGGTACGTCTTCCAATCCTGAACTCTCTTACCAATTTTTAAAACAGCGTTTTGAAGATGGACAGACCGTCATTTTCATTAATACCAAAGATGATACTTTTACCGGCTTTATTATCCTGTATCTGGGTTTTTCTTCGGTGGCCTGCTCGACCTATTATATTCTGGATGATGTCTATATCACCCCGGTTTTTCGGCGTCAGGGCGCAGCCAAACAACTGATTGATACCGCGATTTTATTTGCCAAACATGAACAGGCCTTAAGAATCACCCTGGAAACCCAAAAAAACAATTATCAATCGCATAAATTGTACGAATCCATGGGATTTATCAAGGATGATGAATTTCAGACTTATCACTGTTTCCTGAAATAAGTCCTGAACTTTTTAATCACATTTCAAGCGAATAAAAAATTTATTATTCCGAGCGGAATTTGGCCTGCGCCACCTGTTCAGCATTTAAATACAGCCATTCCCCTTCAGCCAGTTCAGGCAAGGCCAAAGCACCAATCTGTGCACGATGTAGCTGTTCAACTTTATTGCCTACGGCAGCCAGCATGCGTTTTACCTGATGATAGACACCTTGATGAATGGTCATTTGCAGACGATTTTCAGCCAAACGAGCCACTTCAGTAGCTGCAAAAATGCCTTTTTCATTTCTCAATTCGACACCTTGTTCTAGTTGCTGAATCTGTTCATCCGTGACTGGATCCGCAGTTTGCATCTGATAAACTTTGGCGACATGCTTTTTAGGATGGGTGAGCGCTTGCAGGAACTGTCCATCATCAGTCAGGAGTAGCAGTCCGGTGGTATCGTGATCCAGACGCCCCACACACTGAATCCCCCGATTCAGCAGAATGTCATCAAACAGGTCAAACACACTAAAATGATGTGTCGCCTGATGTGAACATTCATAGCCCTGTGGTTTGTTTAAGGCGATATACACTTTTTCCCGATAGGTCTGACTTTTCCCATACACCTCGAAATTTAAGTGATTCAAATCCAGTTTATGTTTGGGATTGTCAATCACTTCATCTTGAATTGAAACAGCACCATTTTTAATCAGTTGCTGACAATGCTTGCGGGAGCCGAAACCTTGTGACTGCAACATTTTTTCCAATAGCATCTGTTTATACCTGTATCGAGTGAAGACCTGTGCATTCTATCCTGAAATAGTCATGAATTTGGTTTCTTACGCTGTTTTCTAGGTATCATGCGTTGAAAAGCTCTACAATAGCTTTATTTTTCATTCTTTCTCTCCCGCTTATGTCGCAACTTGATTTGAATCTGATTGTTCTTTTGGTTTTACTGGCTTGCGGTATTTTCAGTCACAATAGTGCCGTCACCATTGCTGCAGCGGTGTTAATTGTTTTAAAAATCACGCCTCTCAGCAGTTTATTGCCTTATGTGCAGGCGCACGGTTTAAATATCGGCATTATTATTCTGACCATTGGTGTTCTGACACCAATTGCCAGTGGCAAAATTTCAGGGGAAAGTATTCTCAAATCTTTCCTGAGCTGGAAGTCTTTGCTGGCAATCGCGATTGGGGTCTTTGTCGCTTGGCTGGGAGGACGTGGAGTGAAGCTGATGTCCACTCAGCCAGATGTAGTGGCCGGACTGTTATTAGGCACAGTAGCAGGTGTAGCAGTATTACGCGGTGTTCCAGTCGGTCCTTTAATTGCGGCTGGGATTTTATCCTTATTGATTAGTACACAATAATGTTCAAATCATCAGCGCCCTTCACCAGTATGCAAAGATTTCTCAAAAATAATCATATAACGGGAAATATGCAGATCGCCCGATGATTATCTTGCGCTAATCTCTAACGCAGTACGTCAGGCTTGCTCAGAAGATACTATCAAATCAACGGAATATTTATTAATTCGATCTTTCAAAATTCAAGCAAAGGAAAGTGAATGATTTTTAAAAGCGGTGACCTGATAAAAATCAGAAATTCAATAAATGACACCTACCAGTCTAATCTTTCAAAGCATAGACCAAACTTTCTACCATCTGACCATTTTCCAAATATACTTTAACCGGAATACGTTGATATTCATCGCCTTCAAATACATCCAGCTCATTCCAATATTTAGGGAGATTCTCGGATATGAATACATAACCGGTAACAGTCTCTCCCGAATCACTGAGCTGAATACCCGGACTGCCCAGCTCAGCACCCCAACCGCGCTGCTGCAAATGCCCACGAATATAACCGGCTTTCCAGCTTCCCCCAATCCGTTCATCACATGGGCATTGGGTTGCTGCGGACGAAGCGTGCCGTATACGAATAAACTGTGCATCTTAAGAATTCTTAAACATCATTTTGATGATTACTCTACAAATAGTAGTGCTAGACGCACCTGGTCATAAGCCATTTTAGGCGTAGTCAATTCCACAATCGGACGCAGCTTAATAGAACCGTCATCATTAAAATGTTCCGAATTTTGACGCTTGGTCAAGCGTTTATAAATCTTGCGCACCTGCTCCACGACCTCTTCACCCGGATGGGCAACTGAAATATCCAGTCCCTGCTCTTTATGCAAACGTCCCAAATGATTGATGATGGTTGCCGGAGTCAAACCACGTTCAGTCGCGATATCGGCAATTTCATAGCCTTCTTCAAACAGTTCACGCGTTTCATCTAACGTTGCAGTGGCATAGCTTTGTTTTCCAGCATTCTTGGCAATTTTCTTCTCATTGCGCTGGATTTCAACTTCATTCAAAGTCCCGCCACAATGTCGGATAAAGGCTTTGTGCTGCGCAGTCAAATCGACATTTTCGAAATTCGCTTCGGCTTCATCAGAAAGTTCCTGAAAACGGCGATCGGCTTTAATCGCCAGACTATCGAGCTCCAAAGCCTGTTCATTAAAGCCTTTTAAACGTAAGCCATTTAAGCTTTTTAAACGGGACAAGGCGACATAGCCCTGGCCTTTTTCAAAGGTATGACTCAGATCAATTTCAGCGGCTTCCAAAGTCATGCCTTGTGATTTATGAATGGTAATCGCCCAAGCCAGACGCAATGGAATCTGCTGGAAACTGGCAATGGTTTTACCGGCCTCATTGTCTACCGACCAGGTTTCAGGCTCAACCACCAATGTAGTGCCATCGGTCAGTTTGACTTTAGGCAGCACACCATATTCATCATCTTCTTCAAAACTGATCACTTCGCCCAAACTGCCGTTGATATAACCCATATCAAAGTTGTTTTTCACAAACATGACTTTGGCATGTTTTTTCAGGGTTAAGGCTTCAGGCGCTCGCACTGACGATTTTAAAGTCTCGATCAGCTTTTCATTGCCATCACACTGCGCATCAAACTGGCGCGGATCATTGTCAATTTCATTCAGATGTTTAAAGTTAATACTGTCCACATCCATATTATGCGTATACAGGCGCGTATAGGTATCACCAATTTCTTGATGTCGCGTGGCCTGTAAAGCAGTGCGGTGTTCATGGCTAATCGCCTGCGCACGGATCGCATTCAGAATGTCATTCAAATAATCATTGCCCTGACGATGCTGCTCAGTTAGGTAGCAAACGCGAAACTTGGCTTCGACCCAGGCATCCGACATAAAGCAGAATTTGTCGCGGTTGCGCTCATCATTTTTACCGACTGGCGGTAACTGGAAAAAGTCCCCTGCTACAATCACCTGAATACCACCGAAAGCTTCATCACTTTCCTTGAAATATTTCAATACCTGATTGACCAGATTCAGCTGCTTGGCATGCAGCATTGAAATTTCGTCAATAATCAGGACTTGCGCATTTTCCAGATGTTCTTTTAAGTATTTGCGCTCTTTCATCCGCTTTAAGTCTTCTTCAGACAAAAAGTCTTTAATGCCAATGCCTGCCCAGGTATGAATAGTCATACCATTCATGTGTGTGGCTGCAATACCGGTCGATGCGGTAATCGCGACGGCGACCTTACGTGCCTTTAAATAATTAATATATTGATTCAGCGTATAGGTTTTTCCTGCACCGGCAGAACCGGTTAAAAAGACATTTTCTCCTGCTTTGAGTAACTTAAGGGCAGTTTCCTGTTTCATAAGAGCAATACCGTAAAAGAACGGCTATAGCCTAACGATTTTTAGCGGAAAAGTTAAGCGTCATGGAGGAAAACAAGCTGTATTGAACTGTCAGGCCTGCAAGTTGAGCCAGTTAATAAAATGCATGGCGATATTACTGTATTCAGCTTCTGCTTTCTGGTTATTCGGATATTCCAGCTGATCAAAAATCACCTGTCCATTCACTAATTGACACCCCAAGATCAAGGGTAGGCGCACAGCAGGATGAGACATACGAAAGGCCACATACTGCCCTTCCAAAATTTGCTGAGCATAGCTTGCCGCCAGACAGTTCCTGAAAATTTTAGATTCCTCTAAAATCCGATCCAAAGTTTTAAGTTCTTCAAAACGCCAGTTGAAATACAGTAAAAATGAAACCTGAGTGATTGGTGTCCAGTTCACCAGTGCGAACTGTTTTTTCAGCTTGGCGATCATTTCCTGCTTTTGAACCTGATCATGCCAGACGACCGCCTGATTAAACAAACTGGTCCAGCTCAGATTTTTCGGTATTTCTGTATGGCTGGAAAAATACTCTACCAGATAGTCACGCACATAACTGTCAAATAGCGACTCACGTACATGCCCGCTTTGCAAATAAAACAGCTGCCTGAACTCAGTAAAAGGAATGCGATAGCGGTGCAGAACATTATAGAAATCACGATTCTGCTGGCTTTGAGGCTGAATATACACCAGAACCTCATCGGGTAAATGCGCCGTAATTTTATATAAATGCTGCATATAAGCCTGCATCATCCGGCTCAAGTTCAGATAAACCTTTTTAGTCAGCTGATCATCCATTTTAACCACATTGCGCAGCAGCTCCATCCATTCGTCCAGATACAGAATTGAGGGACTAATCGCAATCCGTTGATCCTCAATTGATTGACGTGTGCCTTTTAATACCACCGCCTGATTATACTGATGCTGAAACCAGTCATGCTGGATTGCATATTCATGCATGCTATGAATAAACAGTCGCGCTGAGACATATTGAAAATATTGTAGAGTCGCCAGAATAATCTGTGGATGAATATGGTGGCTGTCTATAAAACTTAGGGCCGTTACTGCGACCCGCACACTGCTATGCTGGATATTATTACTGATCCAGTCCAGTACCTCGGCCGGTTGCTTGAAGATCCAATTCACGGCACGATGACAGTCAAATAGTGGCAATCGGGCTACTTTTTTCTGCCATAAATACGGATGATTTTCCAGGAAATTCCGTTTGGATAATAAATCATCCCGATGCCACACGTCCCGGTTCATCAATCGGACAAAACCGAGCAGATTACTTTGCTCCTCAGCATGCCGATATAGCAAACAGATATCATCAGTGTGATCTTTCAATTCATGCAGATTAAAGCGCTCTTCAAAAGACAGCGACATAATCCGGAACATCGCCGGAGGCAAAAACTGTGCGGCGCTAAAACAGAACTCATCCAGACTATCCATCAATGACTGGATCGAAAAGAATTCATCCTGCTGCAGGCACTCCAAAGAAAAAGCCTGTTGCAAGCTTTCAAGAATCTGCTGTGGAATCTCTTGTTCATTCTGAACAAAGTTTTGCATGATAGGTGTTGTATACAACCCGGCCTTGATCAGCTGGTGGTCGATAATCTCAGCCTGAACAACCGACATCTGTCGCAAAAATTCGGACACCCGTTCCGGGCCATTAACCCACGCATAAACCTGAGCCAGGATAAGCTGACGCAACTGTTTGGCTTTGTCGCGTAAATATAGCGAATGCTGCGGTTTTAAATCCCCGGTCAGGAAATAGATGTCCTGTAAAAAGAATTCCTCTAGCGCTTCTGCTTTGTACTTCTGGAAGTAAAAATGACTGTCGACCAAAGCAGGCGCAGTTCCAGAGTCTAATGCACGTGGAGTACAAAACTGGATATAAAACAGGCCATCCAGCAATTCAATCCGATGCTGATCCTGCTGAATTTTTATTAAATTTTGTGCATTCAGATGACCAATTATTGCCATCTGATCAAGATAAAGCTGGTTGAGCTCCAGAGAAATCCGTAAACATTGTTGTGCCAATAACCTTAAAGATGCTACCAAGCTTTCCTGTTCCATACGTACACCTCGGTCATCTTAGAATCATCTTATTTTTATATTGGATCATGCTGAGTCCTTGATCGCCAATCAGTGAACACTTAAAAATACATTATGGCATCACTTGCACTATAAAACCGTCCATGCATCCTCATTGCTAAAAATAGAACATTTCAATAGATCATAGCCTAGATTTTACAGGAAGAATTTTTCTTTTTTAGTCTTGCTGACGTAGCGCCTTAAGCTCGGCCAAGCCGGTATAAATATGTTGCTACAAGCTGTGTCGAAATGCAATCAGCTCTTCCTGAGTCTGAACCTGAGCAATCGATTGTCGCGGCATAAACTGAAAATAAAATGGCAGGCGTTTTGGGAATAATCGTTTAGGCAAAGATGGAATCACATCGCCCTGACGTAATAATTTATTGAGTTGTGGTACTTTGAGGAGTTTTTGAAAATATTTATGCTGGATGATCTTATTGGCATCAAAGCCAATCTCATAGACTTCATCCCCACCAAGCGCAGCAAAAGGGACAATATCATAGTTGAATTCCTGAGCCAGCTTTAAAAATCCGTAGCGTTGCTTCCAGATCAGTTGATACTGTTCACCCTGACGTTTGAGTACTTCGCGTCCACCTCCCGGAAAGACCAGAATAGAATAACCCTGCTGCATCACAGCACGTACATAATGCTGGATGCCATCAACTGCCCCAAACTTCTTCACGGCTTCACGCCATAAGGGCACATAAAAATGGCTATGATCCGCAATGCTGACCACAGCCACTTTATGTTCGTTATAGAGGTAATCAATCAGCATCGGCGAATCAAAGATGCCGTACATGGAATGATTACCGACATACATTGCAGGCCGACTGGCATCAATATATTCAGCCCCTAAAAAGGTAGGGGTAAAATATAATTTGGATAAGGCACTTAAGCGTCTAATCCATTGCCCATCATGTTTGACCTGCAAGCTGTCTGCTCCCTATCTACTCCGGATTATGCCACGCGTTTTTGGACCAGAATCGAACCTACTGAATAACCCGCACCAAATGAACACAACACGCCGTATTCACCATCTTCAACTTCATGTGCAGTACGATGCAAGGCAATGATCACCCCGGCAGAAGACGTGTTGGCAAACTCGTTCAGAATGATCGGTACCAGACCAGGTTTGGCATTTTCTTTACCAACCACCAGTTTCAGGATCAGTTCATTCATACTGGCATTGGCCTGGTGTAACCAGAAGCGTTTAACACCTGTCGGCTCAATCTGGTTCTTCTCCAGTTGCGCAGTAATCATTTTCGCAACCAGTGGACAGACTTCTTTAAATACCTTACGACCATCCTGACGGAAACGTTTGTCGTCAATGTCAGCATTTTCAGAAGTATTCAAGAAACCAAAGTTATTGCGGATGTTATTCGAGAACTGGGTAAACAACTCAGAATCCAGAATTTCAAAACCGGTTTTGCTGTCAGTATTTTCAATAATTGAAGCGGTTGCCACATCACCAAAAATAAAGTGACAATCACGTGAACGGAAATCGGTATGTGCAGAAGTAATTTCCACATTCACCAATAACACACGGCGCGCGCCAGCTTTGATCGCATCATAAGCCTGTTTCAGACCAAATGTTGCTGCCGAGCAGGCCACATTCATGTCATAGGCATAGCCTTTGATGCCTAAAGCAGTCTGAATTTCGATGGCGACAGCAGGATAAGCACGTTGCAAATTCGAGCATGACAAAATCACGATATCAATGTCTTCGGCAGTCACACCGGCATTTTCCATTGCCTGTTTGGCTGCAATTACGCCCCATTCTGCCTGCAGTGAAATTTCATCATCTGCACGTTCACGTAAATTTGGACGTAAGCGTTTTGGATCAAGAATACCTGATTTTTCTACGACATAACGGCGTTGTACGCCAGATGCTTTTTCAATAAAGTCTGCACTAGAACCACGACGCGCTTCAACTTCGCCTGCAGCGATTTTGTCAGCATTTTCGTGATTAAACAGTTCCACATAAGCATTTAAACTTTCAACTAATTCTTCATTGGTGATGACGTGTTCCGGATGGAATAAGCCCGTACCCGTAATGCGGATGCCCATGTAAAATTCCTTATCTGAATTACCTATATCTTAACTGATTCCAAGACGATCCCATACTTTTTGCAAGCGAGTTGGAGACACGGGTGCTTTTGTTTTCATCGGTTGTGAAAACAATGAGATTCTTAACTCCTCGACCATGAAATACAATTCTTTCAGGCGAGGGTCATCTTTAAACTTGAATAATTTTTCCATCCATTGATCAATTTGGTCAATGGCGGAATTGTCCCTTTGTAGATTATTGGGCAAGCGCTCTAAACGCAATATCAAGGCTTTTAAATAACGTGGAAATTCGCTCCACACATCGGAAGGTTTACGATATACAAAGTCAGAAAGGCTCATTAAATCAAGCTGATCTTCAATATCATTGATATTTTTTTCAAACACAGAATGGTCTAAAACCAATAATTTCCGGCGAATTTCCTGCCACTGGATGTAAATATCCGTGATCTCTTTCAGGGCAATTTGGCCATAAGTCAGGAAAGATTTTTTTACATCTTCAACTAGCTTTTGGAACTCTTGCGCATTGACAGGCAGCTCATTTATGGACATGTGTAGTGTGGCATAAACTAACATTTGTTCCAGTTGTGCCTTATCACCGAGTGGCGAATAAGCCAGCGCCAGAGGTTTGGAAATCTGTTTTTTCAACTGACGAGTCAAGTCTCCGAGTTGCATATGCACCAGTCGGATCACCCCTTCACGATGTTTTTTGATCGCTTCAGCCTGATCATTAAAAGTCTGGATCACTACACCCGATTCATCTTTCTGCTCCAGGGCAGCAAAAGCTTTGGTCGGAACCAGCGCCTGATACTGCTTGACCACGACACCGGTGACTTTTTGCGAGGCTTCAAATACGAAACTTTCCGGGAAGGTTTTAAATTCACCTTTAAGCTGTTTAACCGGACTATGCGTTTCAGTGCGGCAGCGTGCTTTCAGCTCCGCCAGATCACGCCCCTGTTCAATGACACGGCCTTTTTCATCAGTCACTTTAATAAATGGCAACAGATACTGATCGACCCGGTCAAAACTGAAATCTTTCTCAGTGATTTGATCACCACGCAACTGGAATGCCAAAAAACTAAAAATATGCTTCTGTAAATCCTGCGCATCTACTTTTGCCATGAGTTTTCGTGCAGTATCCGGAATCGGCACCAGATTACGGCGCTTGTCCTTCGGCAAAGCTTTTAGCAATGCTTCAATCAGATCCAGACGCCATCCCGGAATTCCCCATGACCAGATACCTTCATCGACCTGGGCCAAAGCTTGCAGTGGAATTTTAACTGTCGCGCCATCTTCATCATGACTCGGGTCAAAACGATAGGTTGCAGCCAGATGCAGGCTACCATTCTGCAAATAGTCTGGGAATTGCTGTGTCGTCGGACGGTCATTCAGCCACAGCGCATCATCATCAACAAATAAATAACGCGGATTCTGAGGCTCTACTGTGGCACGCCAGTCTTCAAAACTACGCCGGCTAGCCACTTCAGGCGGCACTTTCGAGGCATAGAACTGGTAAATGGTTTCTTCATCAACCACCAGATCACGACGGCGTAATTTGTCTTCTACTCGCTCGACTTCTTCCAGTTTAAGCAAGTTATGCTTTAAAAATGGTGGAGTAATGCCTAAATGCCCAGTGGTTAAAGCATCCCGCAAGAAAATTTCATGTGCGGCCGCCTGATCTACTTTTTCATAATTGATTGGGCGTTTCGGCTCAATAATCAGACCAAATAATGAAATCTGATCATAGGCATTCACCACACCGGCTTTTTTCGACCAGTGCGGTTCAAAATAATGATGCTTGAGCAGGTCACGCGCGGCCAGCAGAATCCATTCCGGCTCAATCTTGGCCAGGGTACGTAAATATACCTGAGAGGTTTCCACCATCTCAAAAGCCATCACCCACGGCGTATTGGTCTTGTGCAAGGTAGAAGCCGGGAAAATCCGTGCTTTTTGCTGACGCACCGCCATAAAAACATTACGCTCATCGGTCTTGTTGGCGATAAACGATAAGAGACCGGTCAACAAGGCACGGTGCAGATTTTCATAACTGGCTTTCTTTTCATTAAATGACAGTTTTAAACCCTTAGCCAACTCCACCAGCTGCTCATGAGTTTTCTTCCATTCACGCAGACGCAGCCAGCTCAGGAAGTGATTACGCGCAAAAGTACGGCGCTTATTTTCACTCATGCTTTCGCGGTTATTGTGCAGCGTCTCCCAGAGCTTGATATAGAACAGGAAATCAGAATCAGCTTCACGGAATAGTGCATGTTTCTGATCTGCCTGCATCTGCTTGTCCGCAGGGCGTTCACGCGGATCCTGAACTGCAAGCGCTGCCACAATCACCAGAACTTCGTTCAGCACGCCAAAATGTGCACCACCAAGAATCATGCGGGCCAGACGTGGATCGATCGGCATTTTCGCCATTTGCTGACCAATTTTGGTTAGTGCATCTCCCACCTTAACATTTCCCCCTTTTTTTAAGGGGGCAGAAGTTGCAGATTGAGATTGCTTTTCATCTGTAACTTCAGGGGAATTATCTTGAGAATGAGACGCTTTCTTTTCACTCATTGCCCCGAGTTCAATCAGCAATTTACGACCATCATTTACCAGACGATGATCTGGTGGCTCAATGAAATCGAAGTCTTCCAGTGAACCCAAGCCCAGACTTTGCATCTGCAAAATCACCGATGCCAGGTTGGTCCGTTTAATCTCCGGTTCAGTAAATTCAGGACGGCTCAGAAAATCATCTTCGCTATACAAACGGATACAGACACCCGGCGCTATACGGCCACAACGACCTTTACGTTGGTTCGCGGCTGCCTGAGAAACAGCTTCAATCGGCAGGCGTTGCACCCGTGAACGATAGTTATAACGTGAAATACGCGCAAAACCGCTATCAATTACATAACGGATATTCGGAACGGTTAAAGCCGTTTCTGCCACGTTGGTGGCAATAATAATGCGTCGCCCACCACCAGAAGGATTAAAGATTTTCTGCTGTTCAGCCAGCGCCAGACGCGCATATAAAGTTAATACTTCCGTATGGCGTGGCCCATGTTTGATCAGGGTTTCCTGTAGCTCGCGAATTTCCTGTTCAGTACTGGCAAAAATAAGGATGTCGGCATGTTCAGGATGGCCTTTTTCCTGTGCATCCTGAAAGCATTCTTCGACTGCTTTGACCACAGCGCGAGGCAGATTTTCTTCAAAGTCATCAAAGTCGTCATCATCACTACCGCCAATGCTCATTTCCGAGATCGGGCGATAACGTAGCTCGACTGGGAAACTGCGGCCTTCTACTTCAAAAATTGGTGCACCATTGAAGTAACTGCTAAAACGGTTTACATCCAGGGTTGCAGAAGTAATGATGACTTTCAGATCGGGACGACGCGGCAACAGTTGCTTCAGATAACCCATAATGAAGTCGATATTCAGTGAGCGTTCATGCGCTTCATCAATAATAATCGTGTCATATTTGGTCAGGTAGCGGTCATGCGTCAGTTCGGCCAGTAAAATACCGTCAGTCATCAAACGCACAATTGAGTCTTGTGAACCCTGTTCCGTAAAACGTACTTTAAAGGAAATTGATTCACCGAGTTTTTCGCCAACTTCTTCGGCAATACGCTGTGATACGCTACGGGCTGCCAGTCGACGCGGCTGGGTATGTCCGATCATTCCGGTCAGGCCACATCCAGCCAGCATAGCAATTTGCGGTAACTGGGTGGTTTTACCAGAACCGGTTTCGCCAGCCACAATAATCACCTGATGCTTTTGAATCGCGGCAATCAGCTTATCAGTGTACTGAGTAACCGGTAGATCCTGATTCAGCTTGATGTTCGGAAGACGTTCAAGCCGTTGCCGTACTTTCAGATTGGATTTTTCAAATAATTCCTGATACTGCTTGGCATCTGCGTCTTTCCCCTTTTTCAGTCGATTTAAACGGTGACGGTCACGCGCCATTATCCATTGATCTACATTTAAATGACTCTGCACAGAGAAAACACCCACATCAAAAAACAGGAAAGGTTTATTTTACTTGGTTCATTAGATTTCAGATAGTCGTAGTTCTGTTAAGTGCCGGACAAATTGGCTTTGGCTGCCTGATTTCCCTCAATTCAGCGCCATAAACCTATCAAAATATCTATATGACACGCTTGAATTTTCCTGAGTAGATTTAATCATCAGTTTAATTTTGAAATTGATATTTAAATTATTTTGCGGAAAACATGCTTTTTTCCTGATTCACCCTTGAATTTTTTGGTTTCAACATCATGTTTGCTAGCACGAGGAAAAAGAGATAATTTTGTCATCAGGCCATCATCTTGATGCTGCTGAATGAACAAAGCGATTTTGCCGAAGTGGCGCATTTTTACTTAATTCGGTTTTTCCGATGTTTGTAATGTAAAAATACCATTTTAGCATCAACCAAAATTTCGATACTCTTATTCAAAATCAAAGACTACCTCAATCATGGAGACAATGATGAGCTTAATTAATACTGAAGTTAAACCATTTAAAGCAACTGCATTCCAAAACGGCAAATTCATTGAAGTTACTGAAGCTGACCTGAAAGGCAAATGGTCTGTTGTATTCTTCTACCCAGCTGACTTCACTTTCGTTTGCCCGACTGAACTTGGTGACCTTGCTGACAACTACGCTGAATTCCAAAAACTAGGCGTTGAAATCTACTCAGTTTCTACTGACACGCATTTCACTCACAAAGCTTGGCACGATTCTTCAGAAGAAATCAAAAAAATCCAGTATGTAATGGTTGGTGATGCAAACTGGACTCTTGCTAAAAACTTTGACGTATTAATCGAAGCTGACGGCCTTGCTGATCGTGGTACTTTCGTGATCGATCCAGAAGGTAAAATCCAAATCGTTGAAATCAACGCTGGTGGTATCGGCCGTGACGCTCAAGAACTTCTTCGTAAAGTTAAAGCAGCTCAGTATGTACACGCTCACCCAGGCGAAGTTTGCCCAGCTAAATGGAAAGAAGGCGATGCAACTCTTGCTCCTTCAATCGACCTAGTAGGTAAAATCTAATTTTAATTAGATTGAACTGATTCAAAAAACCACGCTTTTTAGCGTGGTTTTTTATGGTTTAAGCTTTTATCTCAGCGCAATACGGGATTTTATTTTTTAAAATGATTTTGTTAGGACTTTAAATATTGCAGTCCTATTTTTTTCTTGATCCATCATATAAAAATTCAGGCATATCTTTTGCTTCGCTTTCTCATAATCCTTACCCATTCTTACAATTGAGCTATACATCTGCAGAGCCATATGGCATAAGTTCAAATGATAAGATAAGAAATATTCAGTGGAGGAACGCATATGCAAAAACTGCTTACCGTGATTTCTTGGAAATACAATCCCTCAAGCCGCCACCTGAAAATTGTATACAGTAATGGTCATACTGAACTGTATCATCCCGTACCTGAATTTATTTATGACAACCTGTTAAGACGCCAAGATAAAGCTGCATTTGTAGAAAAGTATCTCGAATATAATTTACATTTTAATAAAATTTGCATGGATTAGAGCGAATCAAATTAACGAAATCCCACCATCAGCAAACCTGCGCCTATGGGTACAGTACTCATGATAAAACGTGGGTCTTGCTGAATTAAGGCAATAAACTCTTCGACTTCTGCTGCATGTGAAATGACATTATCAACTACCAGTAACCCGCCCTTTGCTTTAAGTAATCGACTCAAATGTGGCCAGTAACTGACATAAGCATCTCGTTCAGCATCTAACAGGATAAAATCAAATATTTCCTTTTCTGCCTCCAGATAAACCTGAGCATCAATTACTTTAAAATTGATTAAATCTGCAAGATCTATTTCTGTCGCATATTGCTTTGCCTGAGCAACCCGTTCTGCATCAACTTCAAGAGTTGTAATCATGGCTTGAGTCTGCCGAGCCGCTTCTGCCAGCCATAAAGTGGAATAACCGGTAGAGGTGCCAATTTCCAGAATATTTTTGGATTGTTGCGCACGAATCAGCATAGATAAAAATCGGCCTGATTCTGGCTCTATATTGCGATATCGGTGCAGGCGATCTGCCTGTTTAAGGTCATGCCTATGAAATTTTTCATATAATTCTTGCATGAATCTTTCAAATTCATCTGAATTTTGCATCACTCTTCCCTGAGTCTGTTTGGCTTAAAGTGCCTGAATCAATTTAAAGCGTTCTACTTCACGATCATCGTGGGTAGTAATGGTCTCAGTGAACATCGTTAAAGGACGTACCCAAATTGAATAATCCCCATAAAGACATTGATAAACCACTAGCTTTTCTTCAGTTTCACTGTGCGTGGCAACATGAAACACCTGATAAAGCTGTCCCTTATAATGTTGATAAATACCGCGTTGTAATTCCATCATTCAAGTCTCAAATATCTTGTTTTAATCTTAGCTGAAAATCCTTATTCTTGCTCTAAACTACTTGAAAATTAATCTTTCACCCCCATATAGAACTTTGAAATTAATGATGAATTTTTCAATAAATCTGTAAATCCGATCAACAAGATAAAAACAAACTGTTTTACCTATTTATTCAATTCATTTAATATCTTGTTATCAAATAAACATTTACTCCTTTGGAGACGTTAGCAATGTTAGACCAAAATACTTCAGCTCAACTTAAAACCCTATTAGAACGCCTGGAAGGCCCAATTGAACTGGTCGCCACTCTGGATAGTTCTGACAAATCAGCCAAAATCCAGGAACTGGTGTCCGAGGTTGCTGCACTGTCTGATCTGGTGACTGCACGCTTTGACGGGAACAATGCACGTGCGCCAAGCTTTGGTATTGCTAAAGCTGGTGAAGAACCACGTGTATTCTTTGCAGGCTTGCCAATGGGCCATGAGTTCACTTCGCTGATTCTGGCATTGCTGCAAACTTCAGGTTATGCACCGAAAGTCTCTGATGAAGTGCTAGCGAATATCAAGAGCCTGGGTGTTCAATCTAACTTTGACGTGTTCGTATCATTAAGTTGCCATAACTGTCCGGATGTGGTTCAGGCACTCAACCTGATCGCCATCTATAACCCGGGCACTACAGCGACCATGATTGATGGTGCTTTCTTCCAGGAAGAAGTGGAAGAACGCAAGATCATGGCGGTGCCGATGGTATTCCAGGACAACCAGCATATTGGTCAGGGTCGTATGACACTGGAAGAAATTATCGCCAAGCTGGATAGCAATGCCGCTGCCAAAGATGCTGAAAAGCTGAATGCCAAAGACACCTTTGATGTCCTGGTGATTGGTGGTGGACCTGCAGGCAATACTTCAGCCATCTATGCAGCGCGTAAAGGCATTAAGACCGGGATCGTGGCGGAGCGCATGGGCGGTCAGGTCATGGATACCATGGACATTGAAAACTTTACGTCTGTACAGAAGACCCAAGGTCCTAAATTTGCAGCCGAGATGGAAGCCCACGTGCGTGAATATGGTGTCGACATCATGAACCTGCAACGTGTGTCTGATATCAAAGGGGCAGACGAAACGGCCAATGGTCTGGTGGAAGTGACTTTAGCGAATGGTGCCAAACTGGAATCTAAAACCGTGATTCTGTCGACCGGCGCACGCTGGAGAGAGATGAACGTTCCGGGTGAGCAGGAATATAAAACTCGTGGTGTAGCCTACTGCCCGCACTGTGATGGTCCTTTGTTCAAGGGTAAACGTGTTGCGGTCATCGGTGGCGGTAACTCGGGTGTCGAAGCGGCGATTGACCTGGCGGGGATTGTGGAGCATGTCACCCTGGTGGAGTTTGATACCAAATTGCGTGCGGATCAGGTGTTGCAAGACAAGCTGAACAGCTTGCCGAATACCACCGTGATCAAGAATGCCTTGTCGACTGAAGTGCTGGGTGATGGTTCACAGGTGACCGGTCTGAAATATAAAGACCGTGCGACTGATGAAGAGCATACGGTAGAACTTGCGGGGATCTTCGTGCAGATCGGTTTGTTGCCAAACACGGATTTCCTGAAAGAAACAGCTGTTGAGCTAACCAACCGTGGCGAGATTGTGATTAACGACCGCAACGAAACCAATGTGAAAGGCGTATTTGCTGCAGGTGACTGTACCACAGTGCCGTACAAGCAGATCATCATTGCCACCGGTGAAGGTGCCAAGGCATCACTGTCTGCTTTTGATTACATCATCCGTTCTGGGCAGTAAGTTTTAGACTAGCTCAAATAAAGCCCGCTTGATGCGGGCTTTATTATGTATATTTTCAAGAGAATTAACTCTTAATTCATTGATTATTATTTGATTAATGAAAATATTTCTTACATTTTAAGAAAATCCTACTGCTTGTGTAATGAATTTTTATACTCTATTGTCTCTATGTAATTATCAGCAATTGCTTATTGCAAGCTGATGCTGCTCTACCTATGATAAAAAACCAATTGAATCATCTTTCATGATCGAAGAATAAAAAGGATAACATCCTGGGAGAAGAACAATGCAGTATCAATATCATTGTGCTTGCTGCGAAAAAGTAGTCGACTCTACAGAAAAATCATGCTCAAACTGTGGCTCACATCATATTCGCAGCCCTTTTGGTTTCTGGATTTTTTGTCTTGTGGCCTGCCTCGTTACAGCAATCGTATTTAAAGTCGTGCATTTGTATGTGCAATCACAACAAGAAGTTCCTATACAACACTCTATACTGGATGTTTTAAAAGAAGAAGATAAAAGACTTCGCTAATTTCATGCATCTCACAGCAAAGACCTGTTAGTTCAAACAAGTCTTTTTATTACTCTTAAATAATTCAAATAGAGATGCGGAAAATAACCTCATCAAATCCAGCTTTGATTTACAATAGCTGTGGATTTGAATGAGAGATGTGCCATGGTTCAGTTAATTAAAAAAGGTGGATTGCGTGAGCGCGCTAACCGTAGTCGCAGTTATCAAGGCTCTGAAAATACTGAAACCACCTTAAAGCCTAATCGTTATCAAACGGCGGTTAAAACACCAGACAACTCAGCCTCTCCTGCCTCGACCTCACCAATATCTCCAGCATTAAATGAAGATGTACCACTTAATTCATCAGAATAAGTGCGTCATACCATAACCACAATGCAAATAGCAGAAATAGTCCGCCTGAAATCATATCAATATAACTCCCCGAACGCTGGTACAAGGTTTTAATTTTTGGTTGGGAAATCAACAGCATCAATAAAGCAAAGGTGATAAAGGTCTGCAAAGGAATAATCACTGCCAGCTGTGTTTTCAAATAATCTGAAGCAGATGAACTTAAGGCCAGTGAAAATACGCTACTAAAATAGATCAGTGTTTTGGGATTAGAAAGGTTGGTCCATAAGCCCAACATAAAATAGTTTTTAGCTTGCACCTGTCCATTTGTATCGTCGTCGGTCTGATGTTTATGTTTAAAGCTATGCACACCACCCTTTAACATGGCCCATCCCATTTTAGCCAGGAACACACCACCGAGCACCATCAATACCTGTTGAATCCATGGAAACTGGTCAATTAACACGGTAAAACCCGCAAGTGTCAGTATTACCCAAACCACGATACCGGCAGAGATCCCTGCAATAACTTTCAGGGCATTCTGGCGTGTGGTGGATGCGGCACTTTTGGCAATGAGCAAAACATCGGGACCGGGACTGAGTTGAGCAACAAAATGCAGGAGACAGATCGTAAAAAGCAGAGACATTAAAATCAGGTAAATTTATAAAAATATATTATAGCGTTTGTTCAAAGATATTAGAAAGTTCCAATAAAAAACCGAATCATCAGATTCGGCTTAAATAGAGTTTTTTAATAAAACAATTATTTCGGATTGATATCTTTCATTTCAATTTTTTTCGCCTCAGGTCTCACTTCACGTGCTTCACCATCAATAATGGTGGAATCGCCGCGACCTGATTGCTGATTTTGCATATCCTGCATTTGACGCATCATTTCGGCAAATGGATTCTGGCCTTGTGCCCCACCCATATCGCCCATCATGCCCCCCATCATTTTTTCCATCATGAGTTGCTGACGCTTCATCATCGCTTTCATTATGGCAGCCTTAAAAACCTGCTGAACCGCTGGAATGAGCATCAATACGGCCAATACGTCGGTAATCAATCCAGGAATAAGCAGAAAGAAACCTGCCAGAATTTTAGGTAAATTTCCTGTTAATGCAGGATCTGCACTCATCTGTCCCATCTGCATTTGCTGCATTTGTGGCATTACACCGGCCGAGTATTTACGGATCAGATTCATACCAATAAAAAATGCGGCCACAAACCAGAAAAATACGTACCACATGCTCCCGACGAGGTCACCCACGCCAATCCAGACAAATACTTCTAGGATTAAGCCTGCAAGGATAATAAGAAATAATTTCATGAAAATTAATCTAATCTCAGTAAAATAAATAATAGGATGCTGGAATCAACTGCTTCATCAGGATCAAGCTTTTTTGATACGCTTATGTAACAATATGGGCATTATTCTATTTTTAAAGTGCGGGCATGTCATTAATTATTGGGATTGACCCCGGTTCTCGTTTAACCGGTTACGGAATTATCGAAAAAGACGGCTCCAAACTGACTTTTGTTGATGCCGGCACCATCAGAACAGAAACGACAGAAATGCCTGAACGTTTAAAACGCATCTTTGCCGGGGTGGAGCGTATTGTAAAATTTTATGGCCCCACTGAAGCTGCGGTCGAACAAGTCTTTATGGCACAAAATCCGGATTCTGCCTTAAAACTCGGTCAGGCTCGTGGTGCTGCTGTTGCGGCATTGGTCAATCTGGATTTGAAAGTCGCTGAATATACTGCGCGCCAGATCAAGCAGTCGGTAGTGGGTTATGGCGCTGCCGATAAAGAACAGGTGCAGATGATGGTAATGAATATTCTAAAACTCAGCATCAAACCGCAACAGGATGCCGCCGATGCTTTAGCTGCTGCTATTTGTCATGCCCACGCCTCAGGCAGTATGAGTAAAATGGCGGTATTAAATGCGTTGGGTGGTATGGCACGCGGCCGGAGTCGCGTCAGTAGCCGTCGTCGATAAGGTTTAACGCAATATTATAAAGTCTTGAGCATCTAGCTCAGATTCCAGATACTCTTGAATAACCGCTTGTACGATTGCACGAGCAGGCCCTTTCCAACTTCGTGTAATCATTTCCTGAAGTTGGGAGTCTGTTCCAGCAATAACGGCCTCCACCTCACCTGTGCTCAAGTTCTTCACATATCCTTTCAGTCCAAGCGCCTGAGCCTGCTCGGCAAACCAGTAACGGTATCCGACTCCTTGAACTTGGCCTGAAATATTCAGTTTGATGACTGGCACACTATTCTCCTTAGCGATTCACGACCTGATAAATCGCATGTTTCATATCCTGTGCCTGCAAGCCACGTTCGCCATTTTTGGCCAGTTCATCACCTGCAAGTGCATGCAGCGTCACAATTTCATGCAAATAAATTTTTTGCGCAAATTGCGCCTTTAGACTGGCAATCATGCCGGCCAGCACATCCCCCATTCCGCCAGTTCCCATACCGGCATTCCCGGCATTGCAGATGTAAAGCCTTTCTTCCAGAATCAGGCTGCCTGAACCTTTTAGCACCCACTGTCCCTGATATTTTTGTTGCAGGGCATGAATGGCTGCAATCCGATCCATTTCAACTTCCGCAGTGCTACATGCTAGCAAAGTTGCAGCTTCTCCTGGATGTGGTGTGGCATAAGTCTGGGAATTCAAAACTTGAGGCTGCTTGGCCAGAAACCATAAGGCATCCGCATCCAAAACAACCTCCAGATCAGATTGCTGAGTCAGCTCAAACCAAGCTGTATATTGTTGCTCTGACCAAGAATCACGACCTAATCCCATGCCAAAACAGACTGCATCGACCTGCTGAATCAGTGCTTGGCGTTGCTCCTGAGTTAAAAGATTGATATCACGCAGCATGATATTCGGTGCACGTGACAAAATCGCAGTATGGTGTTTTGCATCACAGACGATCGTCACTTTACCTGCTCCGGCAGCAAATGCTGCCTCTGCTGCCATGATCACTGCCCCCCCCATATCGGCATGACCACCTACAACCAAGACATGACCATAACTGCCTTTATGACCAAAGGCTTCACGCTTCGGCAATTGAATCTGATGTGATGAAAGACAAGCAATTGGTTGAAGCTCAGTATCTGTCGGGATAGCAGAAATCAGTTCGATCTTGCCCGCATATTCTTTGCCTTGTCCGGTAAACAGTCCTGCCTTAAGCCCTAAACCCGTGAAAGTGTAGTCAGCTTTAATCGCAACAGGCAAAGGCTGGCCGGTATTGGCATCCAATCCACTCGGAATATCAATTGAGATTTTTAATCCAGTTTGCTGATTGATCGTTTGAATAACATTTTGCCAGTCAAAGTCCAGCTGACGGTTCAGACCAATTCCGAATAATGCATCGATATAGACCTCACATTCAGATTGAAAATCAAAATGCGAATAAGGCTGCAAGCCAGCTTGCTGAGCTTCCTGCACAGCCGATGCTAAATCTTTGGAATTACCCAACTCAACTGCATAAATATCAACACTGAAGCCCGCCTGTTTGAGATATTTGGCCACAAGATAGCCATCGCCGGCATTATTACCCTGACCACAGCAGACAGCGATTTTTTTTATTTTTTGCTGGGAAAATAAAGTGATCAGCCGCTGACTAATCCCCCAGGCGACTTGTTGCATTAAACCGTAGGAACTATTTTGCTGTTGAAACCAGCGCTGCTCCCATGCTTGTAGATCACGGCTATGGTAAACTTGTTGCTGCATTTCTTATTCCCTGTCTTTGGTTTATGGCAACTCCCGATTCTCAAGCGCAAATTAAAGTTTATCAACAAGATCCAGCTGAGCTAAAAGCATGGATTAAAGCGCAGGCTTTAGAATTGGGTTTTTCTGATTGTGTCATTGCCAAACCGGATGCTCAAGCAGAATTAGCACGCTTACAGGAATATCTGGATCGTGGTTATCATGGTGACATGAAGTTTCTGGAAGAGAATTTGGAAAAACGTGCCAATCCTACTTTGCTAGTTCCCGGCACACGCAGCATTATCTGTGTGCGTATGGATTATCTGGTCGAGGTACCAGAACCACGTTATATCTCTTATGCACCCAACTCTGCCATTATCGCGCGTTATGCCCGTGGCCGAGATTATCACAAAACCATGCGGGGTCGCCTGAAAACTCTGGCGACAAAAATCCGGGAAAAAGTCGGAGATTTTGAATCACGCCCATTTGCCGATTCTGCGCCCATTTTTGAAAAATCGCTGGCTGAAACTGCCGGTATGGGCTGGACAGGGAAACATACCTTGCTGATTCATAAAACATCAGGCTCATTCTTTGTTTTGGGTGAACTGTTTACTTCACTCGAACTGCCCTTTGATGAACCCGCGACTAAACATTGTGGCTCCTGTACCGCCTGTATCGACATCTGTCCGACTCAAGCGATTGTCGAACCGTACATGCTGGATGCACGACGCTGTATCGCCTATCTGACGATCGAATATAAAGGCATTATTCCAGAAGATTTACGACGCGGAATTGGCAACCGTGTTTTTGGTTGTGATGACTGCCAACTGATTTGTCCCTGGAACAGTTTTGCCCAAGTCACCTCGATAGAGGATTTTCATCCGCGTCATGGTCTGGATCAGATGAGTTTACTGGATTTATGGCAATGGGATGAAGCCACCTTTTTAAGTGCGACTGAAGGCAGCCCGATGCGTCGTACAGGTTATCAAAGCTTTATGCGCAATGTCGCCATTGGTTTGGGCAATGCGCCCTTTGATGGGCAGATTATTCAGGCTCTTCAGCAACAGCGTAATCAGCATGATGAAATTGTGCAGGTACATATCGATTGGGCCGTTCAAGAACAACTGGCAAAATCCAGCTAATTTTCTCTCACTATTGAAATATATTTCAACTTTACCTAGATTCACAGTTTCACTTAAAAGCCTTACACACCCGTGTTTCAGACTATGGCATAAATAAAAATAGTCAGAAATGAAGTGGAGGAAAGATGATGTCATCAAAAAATCCAAATCAAGAACTGCTTGAGCAGCTTCAGCATGACCAGCAGAAGCAACAACAACAGCAGCCGCAACATGGCCCGATTAATTCCCCAAAAAACAATCAGCATGAACAGGATCAGCGCGTGTTTAACAAGCAGCACCGTAGTGATCTGCATGGCCAGGATATTCATGGAAATCACAGTAATAAATAATCTGGCAACTGAAAAAATAAGCTCACCTCGTGTGGGCTTTGCCATTTATATAAGGTCATATTTTGCTAGTGAAGCAAAAGCTTATTTTTATTAAGATGAACCGAATGATAAATAAGCACAGATAGGGAAAGAGATGAACAGTAGTGATGCGGTACGTAATGATTGGTCACGTGAAGAAATACAAGCTCTATATCAACAGCCTTTAATGGATTTAGTGTTCCAGGCGCAACAGGTTCATCGTGAACATTTCACTGCGAATACCGTTCAGGTGAGCACCCTGCTTTCGATTAAAACCGGTAAATGTCCTGAAGACTGTAAATACTGTTCACAATCAGCGCATTATGATTCCAAACTGGAAGCTGAAAAACGCATTGCAGTCGATAAAGTGATTCAGGAAGCCAAACAGGCGCTGGCATCAGGCAGTTCACGCTTTTGTATGGGGGCTGCATGGCGCAACCCGCATGAACGCGATATGCCTTATGTGCTGGAAATGGTACGTGAAGTTAAAGCACTCGGTCTGGAAACCTGCATGACACTGGGGATGCTAAATGGATCACAGGCTGAACGCTTGAAAGATGCAGGACTGGATTATTACAACCATAATCTGGACACTTCTCGTGAATACTATTCACATATCATCAGCACGCGTAGCTTTGATGATCGTCTGGATACTCTGGATCATGTGCGTCAAGCTGGTATGAAAGTCTGTAGTGGCGGTATTGTGGGTCTGGGCGAAAGTCGTGATGACCGGATTGGTTTGTTATATGAGCTTGCAACTCTGGTAATTCATCCTGAATCTGTGCCGATTAATATGTTAGTGCCGATTGAAGGTACACCGATGGCAGATGTAGAAAAACTGGATGTGATTGAGTGGATTCGTACCATTGCAGTAGCACGGTTGTTGATGCCTAAAAGCTATATTCGCCTTTCTGCAGGGCGTGAATCCTTAAGCGATTCGGATCAGGCTTTGGCATTTATGGCTGGTGCCAATTCTATTTTCTCTGGTGAAAAACTGCTGACGACCCCTAATACATCCCAAGGTCGAGATCAGCAACTTTTTGCAAAATTAGGTTTAGTTGCAGAACAGCCAAAACCGAGTGTTCGCAGTCTGGCTACAGATGCCATGGCAAGCTAACAACTGTTTAACTTGATGAACTTGCAGAAAAGTTATGTGCAGTAATTAAAATACCATAACGGGTATTCAGATAATCTCCGACTCGGATTTGATCTACTCCATTAGCATGATGCACCATCAGCGCTTGCGTGACTGCATCATAACTAAAGGAGTCATAACTATCTTGATGCAGGCTGAGCCAGTGCAGCGTATCTGCCAGCTTGCTGTCTACGATATAGGTATCTGCATGAAAATCTTTACTCATATGCCTGTTCATCGTGATGAAATTTCCCTTTAATTTTAACGGAAATTAGCCCATAACAAGCATAAAAAAAGTGAGCCATTGCTCACTTTTCTTGCAAAAACTTTAATCCTTATTCGTACCGCACTTACGACACTCCCTGTGTTCCCCGATCTCTTGCATTTGCTCATACTCATAAATATGCAAACAAAACAATTTTCTTAAAAGCTGAAGCATCATTGAAACTCCTGTTTAATCATTTTTTTAATACGCTTCTTAAGATATTCCGTCCTGAAACATCATGATTTTTGACTAAAAAATCATCTCATATTAATTAGCATAATTTTTTCAGTTGTAAAATGCATTTCATCTACTTTTCACTTTTTTTGCAGATATTCTTTGAACTACATCACAATTATTTCATAAATATGAACTTTTTTTTTGATTAAAGAAGATGTTTATGGAATTTAGATAACAAAAGTAATATCTGAGGGAGATGCTTTTTTATTAAGCTGGTAACGAAGAATCTTTATTGAAAGGCAAACTAGAAAAGTTCATTATCAGTGGAGGCAACCCATTTTAAGTCCTTCGAGATAAGAACGACGATCAATTAAGTGAATTGCTTACTTCAGATTTCATAATATCCAAAAACAAAAAACCCCTTACGATTAATGCACGTAAGGGGTTGTTTTATATGGTGGGCCCAGACAGACTTGAACTGTCGACCAACGGATTATGAGTCCGCTGCTCTAACCAACTGAGCTATAGGCCCTATATGCTGAAAACTTTATTTATCAATAAGTTCAGGCGTCATGAATACTAGCTAAGATTTTTTGGAAAGACAAGTGCTTTTATAACTGCTTGAACATTTAGGCAGCAATCATAAGCGACTAGTCTTAGCCAAAATTTCACTTACTTAAGACTTCAGTATAGGAGGCGTATAGAAAAATGAGATACATGCTGCATCATTTAAGACAAATGAGCCTGTCATCTTGAATTTAATCCGGTCTACTAAGGGTAAAACTGATAGATTTAAGGTCTTAGTATATCTATAAGGTATTAAAATTCTTTATTGCTCAGGCAGCACTGTTAAAGGAATAGCCTTGAGCTCAAGAAGATAGAATGACTAGAATTCAGACTTCATTTCTTCGTCTTTATGTAAATCCTGCTTAATTTCGATCAAAGACCATACAATTATAAGCGCAAAAATCAATAAGGAGACTACGAAGGCTGTCATGTACGTCATACTTTTCAATCTCAGAGTAGAAAGAATAAGAAAATAGAAAAGACCTGTATCAGTCTTTTTCTTCGACAAAAGTCTAATAACTAAAGTGTGCTCTGGATAGTCATTTTTTCATCATTTTAAGACTTTTTTTGTATCTACTAATATTTTTAAGATATTAATATTATTTTATTTATATATATTAACTCTTAATCTTGCAGCTTAAAAAGATGAATAAATCATAGATTTTTACATTATTCGCTGATTTTATTGGAAAGCCTATTGACTGTATGGGCGAACAAGATGAAATTATGCAGTTCTCTACATACAGCTTTTACTTATCTGTGCTTATGCTAAATAAATTCCTTGGCGAATCTGCATTTAAACTTGCAGGTTGGCAATATCATGTCGAACCAGATGTGCTTGAAGATAAACAGGTTATTATTGGATTTGAACATACCTCAATGATGGATGCGGTACTGTCAATTGCTCTGTTCCAGATTTACGACCTCAAGGTTCATACCTTAATCAAAAAAGAATTATTTAAAGGACCTTTCAAACCGCTATTAAACGCTGTGGGTGGTATTCCGGTTGACCGCAAGGCCAGTAAAGATATCGTGACCCAGATGGTGGAACATTTTCAGAACAATGAAAAGTTCAATCTGGTCATTGCTCCCGAAGCGACACGAGCCAAACAGGGTGAAGCACGCAAACCGATCCGTACCGGTTTCTGGCATATTGCCAAGGCTGCCAATGTACCGATCGTGTTGTTATACGCCAATTCCAGAACCAAGCAAGGTGGCATTCTTGGCAAGATCTATCCGACAGACCTTGCGCATGACCTGGCTTTGATCAAACAACTGTATAAAGATAAGGTTGGTCTGGATATCGTTATTCCAGAATAAGCTTCTCTAAAAGCACTGACATGAACAGAAATCCTACTGTTCATGTCTTGTTCATCTACTTATATAAATGTATAAAAACAAAATCAGAAATGCCCCATCCTATTTCCACTCTTTCTTAATTTAGCGCTTTTTTTTGCTTTTATCCTGAAATCTCAAATCCAGACACTTTTTTTTAAAAAAACGCTTATGGTAGAATTTCGGCATTCTGATAGGCATACAGCCAATCTACAAGGAGCATAGTTCGCATGGCGGGTCATTCCAAGTGGGCCAATATTAAGCATCGCAAAGCAAAACAAGATGCGAGTCGTGGTAAAGTTTTTACCAAATACATTCGTGAATTAACCACTGCTGCAAAGCTTGGTGGTCCAGATACTGCAAGCAACCCTCGTCTACGTGCTGTGGTTGAAAAAGCATTATCAGTGAATATGACACGTGACGTGATCAACCGTGCCATTCAACGTGGTGCTGGTGGCGAAGATAACGACGACCTGAAAGAAGTGACCTACGAAGGTTATGGTGTAGGTGGTGTTGCGGTTATTGTTGAAACCATGACTGACAACTTGAACCGTACTGTGCCTGACGTACGTCATTGCTTCTCTAAAACTGATGGTAACTTAGGCACCAATGGTTCGGTGGCATTCCTGTTCACGAAACGTGGTGAGATCACTTTTGAAGATGTGTCTTTGGAAGATCAAATCATGGAAGTGGCATTAGAAGCAGGTGCTGAAGACATCGAAGTCACTGAAGATGATATCTTGGTCATTACCACACCTGAAGCCTTCGGTGAAGTTCAAGATGCTTTAACTGCTGCAGGTTTAAAATCTGACAATGCTGAAGTAGTGATGAGTCCTTCAACCAAAGCAGAAATCACAGACATCGATCAAGCAAAAAAAATCATGAAAATGATTGATATGCTTGAAGATCTGGATGATGTACAAAACGTGTATACCAACGTTGAATTCTCAGATGCCGTTTTAGCAGAACTTGATGCTTAAATATTTTTGATTCAAAAAACGCACCTTAGGGTGCGTTTTTTATGGCTGTCTCTCACCCTCGCCTTTGATTAAACTTTATTGAGTAATCCGCTACAGTTAAAGACATTATATTCTTTAATGACAAAGCTTGAATGCAGTGCAACCACATGCTCAATTTTTCCAATCCGCTTGAGCAGGATTTCACTATAATTCTCCATATCCCGCGCCACGACTTCGACAATAAAGTCTGCGGACTGACCGGTGACCAAAAAGGCATTAATCACTTCGGGAATACTTTCCAGTTCTTCCAGAAATTTGGCAAAAGTATCGCTATCATGTTTGCTTAAGGATACCTGTAGCAGCACATGCAGGCTGAAACCTAATTTCTGGTAATTGATTTCACGTTTTAAGCCACTGATAATATTATGATCGATTAAGTGTTTGATCCTACGATGCACCGAACTGACAGATAAATTCACCCGCTCGGACAGTTCATTCAGATTGACATCTTCATGGGTCAATATTTCTAGAATATGTTTATCGAAACGATCCAGTTCCATTTTTATACTCTTATATCAATAATCAATAGATGCAGAAAATTTTGCGCCATCTCTGTTATACAATATTTATTTATTTTTCACAAAATTTTCATATTCTGAAATTTTTTTCCAAATGCGATCTCTTTTTATAAATACGGTTTTCAAGATGGTTTAAATGACCGTTAATCGCATAAATTAAAAACACGACCAATGGTATTTTTGATTAAATCTTTATTTTTAAATTATTTAAATTGGTTAAACACGGCAACAGATAGGCTATTCCTCTCGGCCCCCACACCACTTAACCGTCCATATTTTACAAGTGTATAGAAATAGATTAAAACAAAGGCGCTTTAAAAACAAAAATAGCGCATTTCAAAAATATTACACAAGGAACGGTCATGGCTTCTAAACTTTTAAGCTTGATAAAAACGAAAGTGAGTCCTGTTTTAACCGTCGAAAGCCAAACGAAGAGCTTACTGGGCGGCTTATTCGGTGGAACGACATCAGGTACCCTCACCAATCTTATTGGCAATCTCACCGGATCCAATACTCAACCTTCAGTCAGCTCATTATTAAATAATCTCCTTTCTGGAAGCAGCCTGAGTACGACAAATCTCAGCAATTTATTAACTCAGTTTTCTGGTTCGAATGCCTCAAGTTTAAATATTCAAAGCCTGATCAGTAGCTTAACCCAATCCAATGGTGGTAGCTTTAATATTACCCAGGTCACCAACTTATTAAAGAGCTTAATGGGGAGCAATAGCAGCAGCCTGGATCTTGAGGCTATTTCTAAACTGGTGGGCGGCTTATTGGGCGGCAGTACGGGCAATATCGATATTGGTAAAATTTCTCAACTGGTCGGTGGCCTGATCGGCGGTTCAAGTAATATTGATATTGGTGCGATTGCAGGGCTGGTCGGTAAGCTGATTGGCGGGAATGGCGAGATTGATATCGCGCAAATCGCTCAGCTTGTTGGTGGCCTGATCGGCGGTTCTGGCGGTTTAGGCGGCGTAGATATTGGTGCCATTGCGGGTCTGGTCAGCAACCTCATCGGTGGTAATGGGGATATCGATATCGCGCAAATTGCTCAACTGGTTAGTGGCTTAATCGGTGGTTCAAGCAATATTGATATCGGTGCGATTGCTAGTCTAGTCGGCAACCTGATTGGCGGGAATGGCGAGATTGATATTGCGCAAATCGCTCAGCTTGTTGGTGGCCTGATCGGCGGGTCTGGCGGATTGGGTGATGTAGACATTGGTGCGATCGCGGGTCTGGTCGGCAACCTGATTGGCGGTAATGGCGAGATTGATATCGCACAAATTGCTCAGCTCGTTGGTGATCTGATCGGTGGTTCTGGCGGTTTAGGCGGCGTGAACATTGGTGCGATCGCGGGTCTGGTCGGGAATTTAATTGGCGGGAATGGTGAAATTGATATCGCACAAATTGCTGAATTGGTCGGTGGTCTGATCGGTGGTTCTGGCGGTTTAGGCGGTGTAGATATCGGTGCGATCGCGGGTCTAGTCGGCAACCTGATTGGCGGTAATGGCGAGATTGATATCGCACAAATTGCTCAGCTCGTTGGTGGTCTGATCGGTGGTTCTGGCGGTTTAGGCGGCGTGGACATTGGTGCGATTGCCGGTCTGGTCGGCAACCTGATTGGCGGTAATGGTGAGATTGATATCGCACAAATTGCTGAATTGGTCGGTGGTCTGATCGGTGGTTCTGGCGGTTTAGGTGATATAGATATTGGAGCAATTGCAGGTCTGGTGGGTGGTTTAATCGGCGGTAATGCAGGCAGTGATTTTGATCTTGGTGCTATTACCGATTTAATTAGCGGCTTTGTAGGCGGAAATGCAACGGGTGGTTTTGATGTCGGTGGCTTCACTGACTTACTGAGCGGTCTGATTGCGAATGGTTCAAATGGCATAGACTTGGGTGGGTTATTAGGCAATCTCAATCTCGGTAGCGATCTGGATCTGGGGGGTATGATCGAAGGTATTTCCTCTGCTTCAAACGGCTTTGACTTAGGCAGTATTGCCGAAGGTGTTGGTCAGTTGGTTGGTAGTGGCTCTTCGATTGAATTGCCTGACCTCGGTGATCTTGTCCAAGGTGTGGGTACGACTGATTCCAATATTGATCTGTCTGCTCTCCTGCCGGGCATTAAAGATACGATTCAAAATATCGGCAGTGGCGGTTCTTCATCCGGATTTGATTTTGGTTCACTTCTCAATAATTTTACTAAAAATATTGATATCGACCAGACTAATCCTTGGGGTTAATCATAATCTCATCAAAAAAACGCGCTTCATGCGCGTTTTTTTAATTATTGGATTGGCATTTAAACTTATACACCACGCCAGTCTACTCGCGCATTGCGTTCGGTTCGGTAAATACGACAAATATATTTACCCAGGGGTAGCTCATTCAAATACTGCTGATAGTCGCGATATTCTTCAGACAAGGTTTCAAAATTTTCTTTTTCCCACGGCGTACCTGGAATCGCCAGAAGCGGTGCCAACATGGAACAGACTGCAATATCCGCCAGACCTAAACGATTTCCGACAAAATAATGCCCACCTTGGCTGACCAGCATCTGATTGAGCTGTTGTACCGCAACATCAATATGCTGTTTAGATTCCGCCACGGTTTCCTCATTCAATGCATAACCCTTGGCGACCATCGCTTTCAATAAAGGTTTAGAAAATTTTTCAAACTGGCGCAGATAGCCCTGCTCACCAATTAAAATATCCAGAGATTCATGATCAGAAGTCAGTGCTTGAGAGAGCATCCAGCGACGGACATGACGACCCAATTCCAGGGTAATTTCATTAATCTCTAAAGCTTTATTCCGAAAATATCCTTCTGCGTGCAGTAAACGATGTTCTGGATAAGTATCATCCAGATAGAGAGCAATCTGGGTGGAATCTGCGATCCATCGATCCTGATCACGCAAAATAGGCAGACGATTCTGACCGGTTTTCAGGCGGGCAAAAGCACGGTGTACCCCGGGTATCAGATTGTGAGCAACATAATACAGCTCTTTATGGTCCAGCATCCAACGTGCTTTTTCGCAAAAGTGAGATAAAGGAAACTGGTATAAAGTTCGCATGTATGCTCCATGTTTATCGTTATTGGATCAGGGCGTGTAGGCCGCTGTTTTATTCAGATACTTTAGTCACTCACTTTTAGAAAAACAATGTGATTTTTATTCAAAAGTAAAATACTGGCTGATTATTCCTCTATGGCTGGTGGACTCACCATACATTCTGGAAAGCTCAGCGAAGCATTTTAGGTCGCCAGAAGCATTTGATTGCAATAAACCACAAGCGCATGACCTGACTTTAGCTGTGCTTTCATGTAAAATCGGGGGCAATTTTTATATAACGCTTTTGTGAGTTATTTCATGGGTTTTAATTGCGGTATTGTCGGCTTGCCGAACGTTGGTAAATCTACACTTTTCAATGCCTTAACCAAAGCTGCTATTGCTGCAGAAAACTTCCCTTTCTGTACGATCGAACCAAACACCGGAATTGTACCTGTTCCTGATCCACGTTTAGACAAATTGACTACAATTGTTAAACCGCAACGTGTTATTCCAACTTCTATGGAGTTTGTAGACATCGCAGGTCTGGTAGCAGGTGCTTCTAAGGGTGAAGGCTTGGGTAACCAGTTCCTGGCCAACATTCGTGAAACTGATGCAATTGCTCACGTTGTGCGTTGTTTTGAAGATGAAAACGTGATTCATGTGAATGGTCGTATTGATCCACTAGATGACATCGCTACGATTAATACCGAACTTGCGCTTGCAGACTTGGATGCTGTAGCCAAAGCGATTACGCGTTTGACTAAATCTGCTAAAGGTGGCGACAAAGAAGCGCTAGCTACTAAAGCAGTTCTGGAAAAAATCCAGCCTTTACTGGATGAAGGTAAACCGGCTCGCGCAGCAGACCTAGATGATGACGAACGTAAACTGGTTCGTGGTTTTGGCTTAATGACCCTTAAACCAACCATGTATATTGCCAACGTTGCTGAAGACGGTTTTGAGAACAACCCACATTTAGATGCAGTGAGAAAATTAGCTGCTGAAGAAAATGCGATTGTGGTTCCACTTTGCAACCAGATTGAAGCTGAAATTTCATTGCTTGAAGATGAAGACCGTGCTGAATTCCTTGAAGCAATGGGCATGGAAGAACCGGGTTTAAACGTGGTGATTCGTGCAGGTTATTCACTGCTTGGCCTACAAACTTACTTCACCGCGGGCGTGCAAGAAGTTCGTGCCTGGACCGTAAAAGTTGGCGCCACTGCACCACAGGCAGCAGGCGTGATTCATACCGACTTTGAAAAAGGATTTATCCGTGCAGAATGTATTGCTTATGATGATTTCGTGCAGTACAACGGCGAAGCCGGTGCGAAAGAAGCAGGTAAATGGCGTCTAGAAGGTAAAACTTACATTGTTCAGGATGGCGACGTTTTACACTTCCGTTTTAACGTTTAAGTCGTTGCTGTTTGAAAAAGCCCCTTCTTGGGGCTTTTTTATGGTTCATAAAAAAGATGTATAAGCTCAATAGACTTTAGACTTTCTACCAATGCATAAGATCAACACATATTAACAATAATGATAACTATTCTCATATATAAATATTAAATTAGGGCGTATCTTAAATCTAATGAAAAATAACCTAACTCCATTCTTCCCAAGGAATCCTGCCAATGAGCTACACTCTGCCTGCACTGCCTTATGCTTATGATGCGCTGGAGCCTCATATCGATAGCAAGACCATGGAAATTCATCATAGCAAGCATCATCAAACCTATATCAATAATATCAATGCAGGAATCGCGGGCACTGAATGGGAAGATTTATCAGTCGAAGCCTTAATTAGTAAATTCAATGAAGTGCCCGAGCAACTCAGACAGAACGTGATCAACAATGCCGGTGGACATGCCAATCACTCCCTGTTCTGGACAGTGATGAGTCCAGACGGCGGTGGTCATCCCGAAGCTGAAATTGCCAAGGCGATCGAACATGAATTAGGAGGATTCGAGGCATTTAAAGAAGCGTTTACCCAAGCAGCGCTTAGCCGTTTTGGTAGTGGTTGGGCCTGGTTAAGTATGGCGCCAGATCAAACGCTTATTGTAGAAAGTAGCGCCAATCAGGATTCGCCACTGATGCATGGCAATATTCCCCTGTTAGGTCTGGATGTCTGGGAACATGCCTATTATTTACAATATCAAAACCGTCGTCCGGAATATATCTCGGCTTTTTTCAATGTCGTGAACTGGAAAGAAGTAAATCGTCGTTATCTGGAAGCGTTAAACACGCTTTAAATCTTTGAGGAGATCGACCATGTCTACACGTACGTTGATTCAACACATGATTGGCAGCACACTCCTGATCTTCGGTGTAATGGTGCTTTTATTAGAACATGTGTGGATGCCCTATTTTTAAAGTTTATTTTGCTAAAAAAGCCAGTCTGAATGACTGGCTTTTTATAGGTACATTTAAATGGACAAAGGTTTATTGCATATTGGCAATTGCAGTACCTTTTTGCTTAGGATCAGTATTTCCGAGTGCAGGATGAGCAATGGCATTCTGGCATTGCAGTTTATCCCGCTCATAATCCGCCTGTTTTTGTTGCAGGCTGTTGCCACTTTCCATGGTCGTCCGCGCCCAGATTTCCAGACTGGTCAAGGCTTTACGACACAGGGCATATTTGCCTTCGGTCACCGAATCGGTCATTTTGACATTAATACGCCAGTCAGTACTCAATTTACGGGCCGGTTGACGCACTTGTATTTCCAGCTGATCGACTTCTTTATTATAGACCAGTGGATCCACTTCATTGATCAGCTGCCATGCAGCATTGGCATAAGTCGTCGCATCATTGCTCAGTTTAGGTGCCGGTTTAATTTCTGGCTTATCAGTCGATTGACTGTCATTCCCACACGCTTGTAACAATATTGCCGTGCCTATTAAAGCAGCAGTCAGCATCGTACGTGTCTTGAACATCCACATATCAGGCTCGCCAATTTAAACATTTCGGCACTATGCTATTAAATTCACGTAGAATACACAATCTTCATTTGACCCATCGTTCAACTCTCCTTCAAGGTGTGTCGTGTCTGAACCGAATCAACTCGCTACGCAACCTGCTGGCTTCTGGCAAGGTGCAAAAGATAGCCAAGCGATTATCTTCACTTATTTACCCGTGTCGTTTGCGTTTGGTGTTTCAGCCACTCAGTTTGGCTTTACTGCTTGGGAAGCACTGTTCCTGTCCTGCTCGATGTATGCAGGCGCCAGCCAGTTCCTGGTGGTCGCACTCTTAGGCAGTGGCACATCCATCTGGATGACGGCATTGACCGTGATTGCCTTAGACATTCGTCATCTGCTTTATGGCCCTGCGCTGCAAAACCTGATTCAAGACCGGCTGAATTTAAAGAAAACAGCTATCTGGTCTTGGGGTCTGACCGATGAAGTCTTTGCCTCCGGTATGATCAAGCTCTCGCAACGGCGACAGGAATGGTCAGAATCCTGGATGCTGGGTTTAAGCCTGTTTAGCTGGATGTCCTGGGCGCTCGGATCTTTCCTCGGTGGATTGTTTGCTGATCAAGTCAGCAACCTGCCGCAGTTCTTGCAAGCAGCGCTAGATTTCTTGTTACCTGCGCTATTCCTGAGTTTCTTGTTAGCCGCCTTTGAAAAGAAACATACTTTTGTTGTAGCTGTCACGATTCTGGTTTCTGCTGTGGCCTGTTATTTTATTGACTTGTCCGCCGCGATCTTTATCGGTATCACTTCTGGTATTTTCGCAGGCCTGTTCAAGCACTATATTTTGAAACAGCCGGATCCTGAACACGCAGGAGATCAAACATGAATCTAGAGATTATTTTGGTCGGAATTTTAGTCGGAATCGCCAATTTCGCCTCGCGCTTTGGTCCTTTTTTTGTCATTCAAAAATTTCAGCAAGGTTCGCAAAAACGCGGAGCGTTGTGGCTAAAAATTGCCTTGGGTTCAATTGGCATTGCTGCGATCAGCTCCATGCTGGTGGTTGCTACCCTGCCACCTTTATTAGAAACACCGAATAAAAGTTTTGCGATGCTGGTTGGCTTTATTGTGCTTACGGTTTTGTATTTTAAGTTTAAACGTATCGTGATGGCGACTCTGACCGCAGCGCTCACCTATGGCCTGGTTTACACCTATGTTCCAGTACCCTTTTAAGCTTTAACTCGTTGATCAATCGAAACAAAGACTTATGCTAAACTCATAGTATAGGTCTTTTTTATATAACAATAAAAACAAGGAAGGATGCGCATGTTTGAGGTCAAACAGGTGATTGAAGGCAAAATCTTTATTCATCATCGGCGCGATGAAATGTTAACCGTATTCCATCGACATGAAGTGCCGGCACAATATTTTGAATGTTTTATCAATGCTCAAAATTTTACCGGACATTTTGTCGAAATACATGCTCAACCAGCAGATCAAGTTCGGGTGGTTTATATTAAAAAGAATAGCACCCATCAAATTATTGCTATGCTTAATCAGAGCCAATACGTGCTGCATCTTCATCCTTTGACATTGATTTTGGGTAAATGGAGCTTCAGACATCGTGTCCTGCCGAATACTCTAAAAATTTTTGCTGGTTTATTTGCGCTCCTTTTTATTCTTTTTTCAGCTACCGCCTTTTCAGCAGATCAGTTCCAGCTCACCACCATCTTGCGAGACTGCATTCAATTCACAGTTTTTGGGCTACTGTTATTTTTGCTGTGCTTTGTACTGCCTTTTGTATTGCCCTATGCGTATTTCCTGCATGTTCGTACATTACGTCTGTTAAAGATGCTAAATATCAATACTGAACAAGTTGCACAAATAGAAAAGCTCAAGTCTCAAAGCGGGATTTATCTTCTGCAAACGCAGTCTGACAGCGATGTGAAAATGACAGCGCCTCCTTATTAAAATCTAGAAAAACTTTATAAATAAAACTGTTGGTCAATATCACAATTTTGTATGAATCTTAGCTTAACTGTCGGCTCAGTTCTGCTATGCTAAAAGTCCATAAAATCAAGCATGGATGATCCACATGAGCGTGACTATTGGTACTCCCCTTCAATCTTCTGCCTATAAAGTTCTATTATTGGGTTCTGGTGAACTGGGCAAGGAAGTGGTGATTTCACTACAACGCCTTGGAGTCGAAGTTCATGCTGCTGACCGTTATGATCATGCCCCTGCCATGCAGGTTGCGCATTATTCCTATACCTTGAATATGGCAGATGCTGTAGAACTCAAACAACTCATCAATCAAATCCAGCCACATTTAATTGTTCCTGAAATTGAAGCGATTGCGACCGAAGTTCTGCTTGAAATAGAAGCCCAGAACATTGCTACAGTCATTCCTTCTGCTAAAGCCGTCAATCTGACTATGAACCGTGAAGGTATTCGTCGTCTGGCTGCGGAAGAACTCGGTCTGCCAACTTCAGCTTACCGTTTTGCCGACAGTTTAGAATCCTTCCGCGCGGCCTGTGACGATGTCGGCTATCCAAACTTTGTGAAACCGGTGATGTCATCTTCAGGCAAAGGTCAGTCTCGTGTTACCCGTTTTGATGAAGTCGATGCTGCCTGGGAATATGCGCAAACCGGTGGCCGGGTCAATCAGGGTACTGTGATTGTAGAATCACAAATTGACTTTGATTTTGAAATTACCTTATTGACTGTTCGTGCAAAAAATCCAGAAACCGGCGAAATCGAAACGTCTTATTGCGACCCGATCGGACATCGTCAGGACTCAGGTGATTATGTGGAAAGCTGGCAGCCTCAACCGATGACTCCAGCCGCGCTGGAAGAATCCAAGCGCATTGCCAACAAGGTCACTACAGCACTTGGTGGCTGCGGAATCTTTGGAGTGGAACTCTTTGTAAAAGGCGACAAAGTATGGTTTAGTGAGGTTTCCCCACGTCCACACGATACTGGACTGGTGACTTTAGCCTCCCAATTTCAAAGTGAATTTGAGCTGCATGCACGTGCTATTTTAGGCTTGCCGGTGAATACTGCACGACATAGTGTGGCTGCCAGTGCGGTAATTTATGCTGGAGTAGATGGCCGTAATCTTTCATTTTCTGGCCTGAATCTTGCTTTAGCAGACGGCAATACCGATTTGCGCCTGTTTGGCAAACCTGAAGGTTTTAAACGTCGTCGTATGGGCGTTGCCACATCACGTGCGGAAAACATTGAACAGGCACGTGAATTAGCCCTACAGGTCGCAAACCAAGTTAGCGTCAACCAAAACTAAGCTGAAATACCAACGGACGACTGTACATGATCAACACCCATCCACTGCTGAATTACGCTAAAAGCAACCATGACATTAAAGCCATCAATCAATGGCGCAGTGATGTCGAAAATCAGCTTCAGGAAAGTTTTGAAAATGGGCAGTCGATTCGGGATATTATTCTGGCGCGTTCCAATCTGATCGATGAAGCCCTGCAGTTTCTCTGGCAGCATGCCGAACTGGATCAAACTGATTTGGCCCTGTTTGCTGTCGGGGGCTATGGCCGTCGTGAAATGCTGCCTTATTCTGATGTCGACATCATGATCTTGTCAGAAGACGAGATTAACCCGGAACAGGAACAACTGATTTCTACATTCATTTCATCGCTTTGGGACGTAGGGAATTTCAAACCCGGTATCAGTGTTCGCACCATCAATGAATGTGTCAATCAGGCCAGCAGTGATTTGACCGTTGCCACGACCCTGATTGAAGCCCGTCTGATTATTGGCAATGAAAACCTGTGCAAATGGCCACGTCGCATCGTGTCACGTACCTGGACCGACAAAACCTTTTTTGATGCCAAGATGGATGAGCAGCATAAACGCTATGCTCAGCACAACAATACCGAAAGCAATCTGGAACCGGATATTAAAAATGCGCCGGGCGGTATTCGTGACATCAACCAGATTGGATGGATTGCCAAACGGCATTTCCGCGTCAATCGCATTTACGATCTGGTGCACCTCGGTTTTATTTCAGAATTTGAACTCGGTGTGCTCGAGGAAGCAGAGAGTTTTCTCTGGGAAATCCGTCATCACCTGCACCGCCTGACCAAGCGCGATGAAAACCGCTTACTGTTCGATTATCAGCGCGACATTGCAGCCAAATTTGGCTATGTACGTGAAGAGGCGCATCATCCGAACTATCCAATTGAACAGTTCATGAAGCGCTATTACCGCAGTGCGCAGCAAGTGTCTACACTGAACGAAATGCTGCTGGCCTATTTTAATGAATCGGTCATTACGCCACGTTTACCGCAATATGAACGCCAGATCGAAGAAATCAACCAGAACTTTAAACTGGTCGATGGCAAACTGGCTGTGCAACATCATAAGATTTTCTCGGAAAATCCAAGCGCAATTCTGGAAATTTTCTATCTGCTGGCCAATCGTCCTGAAATCGAAGGCATTCGTGCGCGTACCTTACGCCTGCTGACCTTGGCTGGAAAACGTATTGATCAGGATTTCCGTGATAATCCGGTGCATCAGGCACTGTTTATGGCGATTATCCGTTCACCGCATCGACTCTATGACACCATGGTTGCCATGAAGCGTTATGGTGTGCTTGGAAATTACATTCCGGCCTTTGGACAGATTCTGGGACTAATGCAATATGACCTGTTCCATATCTATACAGTCGATGCGCATACCTTATTGCTGCTGCGGAACTTAAACCGCTTTAAAGAACCTGAATTTGCCAAGGAATTTCCAGTGGTCAGTTCAGTGTTTCAGCGTCTGACCCGTCGTGACATCGTCTATCTGGCAGCAATTTTCCATGATATTGCTAAAGGTCGTGGCGGTGACCACAGTGAACTCGGTGCCAGCGATGCGATTAAATTCTGCCGTAGCCATGGCTTTACTGAACGCGAAAGCAATCTGGTGGCTTGGCTGATCCAGAATCATCTGGTGATGTCTGTCACCGCCCAGAAAAAAGATATCTCCGATCCGGATGTGGTCAAAGAATTCGCCGAAAAAATGGGTGATATGGAACATCTGGATTATTTATACACTCTGACAGTTGCCGATATTAACGCCACCAATCCGAAGCTATGGAATACCTGGCGCGCCTCGCTGATGCGTCAGCTGTACACTCAGGCGCGCGATGTAATCCGTTCTGGTCTGGGCCGTCCGGTTGATTATCAAATGCTGATTGAAGATACTAAATTTGCAGCCAGTGAACTTCTGGTTCAGGACTTCTCACTGGATGAGGTAGAAAAAGTCTGGCAGGAACTTGGTGATGACTATTTCCTCAAAGAAACAGCAGATGAAATTGCCTGGCATACCCGTGCCATTTTACAACACGGCGATAATCCTGCCCCACTGGTGCTGATGCGGGCGCACCGTAAATATGCGCAGGATGCGGTACAGATCTTTATTTATACGCAGGATCAACCCAACCTGTTTGCCACCACCGTGGCTATTCTGGATCGTATGAATCTAGATGTACAAGACGCACGGATTATTACAGCGACTAAAGCCTTCAGTCTGGATACCTATGTAGTACTGGACCGTTTTGGCACCTTATTGACCGATCCGGAACGCGAGGCCACAGTGATTGAGGCTCTGAAAGATGCCTTGAGTCATTCAGATGAATATCCGGGCTTGATGCAGCGCCGGATTCCGCGTCAATTACGTCATTTTGATATTGAAAATACAGTCGATATCAGTGTCAATCCTGCCTTGAATCAGAATATGGTCGAAATTGCTACTCTCGATCATCCCGGTTTACTTGCCAAAATCGGTGGTTTATTTATGATGCAAGGGCTGGATATCCACTCTGCCAAAATTGCCACCCTTGGCGAACGTGCCGAAGATATATTCTTTGTCACCAAAAAAGATGGCAACCCTATGACACCTGGAGAATCTGCCGAATTTGCAGCTGCACTTAAAACTGCGCTGGATGAAGCTTCTCATCAGGTTTGTAGTCAACACTCACATTAAAACGCGGTTACTTATTCATGAACTCTAGCTTGTCTCTACTGCATCCTTATCCGTTTGAAAAGTTAAATCAGCTTTTTGCGGATATCCAGCCTGCAAATATGCCCTTAATTCCCCTGTCGATTGGTGAACCGAAGCATCCTGCACCGGAGTTTGTGAAACAAGCGATTATTGATAACTTTAAACATTTGTCGACCTATCCAAACAGTAAAGGCTTGCCGGAACTACGTGAAAGTATTGCTCACTGGCTGACGCGCCGTTTTCACCTAAATAGCATCAGTGCAGACAGCAATATCCTGCCTGTTTCTGGTACACGTGAAGCGATTTTCTCGTTTGTACAGGCTTTGGTGAATCGTGAAGATGCACCTTATGTGGTGATGCCAAATCCGTTTTATCAGATTTATGAAGGCGCAACACTGCTCGCAGGTGCCAAACCTTATTTCATCAACTGTACTGAGGAAAATAACTACCTTGGTGATTTTGATGCTGTTCCGGCAGAAGTCTGGGAAAAAACGGCATTGCTATTTGTCTGTACCCCGGGCAATCCAACCGGTGCAGTATTATCAAAAGAGCAGTTTAAAAAACTGATTGCCCTGTCGGATCAATACAACTTTGTGATTGCTTCAGACGAATGCTATTCGGAACTGTGGTTTGATCAGGCACCCGTAGGTTTACTGGAAGTTTGTGCTGAAATTGGCCGGGATGACTATAAAAACTGTGTGGTGTTCCATTCACTGTCTAAGCGCTCTAACCTTCCGGGCATGCGTTCAGGTTTTGTTGCCGGTGATGCCAGCCTGTTAAAACCTTATTTGCAATACCGCACTTACCACGGTGCAGCGATGCCGGTACAACATCAACTGGCTTCAATCGCTGCCTGGGATGATGAAGCACATGTGGAAGAAAACCGGGTGCAATACCGTGCCAAGTTTGATTTATTCCAGAAAGAACTCGGTCACCTACTGCCACTCAAAAAACCGGATGCCGGTTTCTACTACTGGCTAAAAGTTGACAATGATGAAGCCTTTGCCAAACGTTTGATGGAAGAGGCACATATTAAAGTACTTCCGGGTCGTTATTTATCCCGCGATACTGAACAGGGTAATCCGGGTGAAAATCATGTACGTCTGGCACTTGTGGCCGATCTGGCGCAATGTGAAGAAGTTATCCAACGCCTGAAAGCTATTCTCTAAATTTTAATCATGATTAAAAACCCACTTTAGATAAGTGGGTTTTTAATTGAAATCAGATGAGCTCTATCTTCATCTCATACTGAGAAGATGACGCTGATTCTTACAAGACTTTGGCAATTTCATCTTCAAGATCTTCAGGCTTGGTGGTCGGAGCAAAACGGTTCAATACCTTGCCATCACGGCCAATCAGAAACTTGGTAAAATTCCATTTAATTCCATTGCCTAAAATACCTTTGGAATTGTTAGTCAAATAGCGAAAAATGGCGTGCGCTTCAGGGCCTTTGACATCCACCTTGGAAAACATCGGGAAAGATACCCCGTAATTCTTCTGGCAAAATTCACCAATCTGTTCATTGGAACCTGGATCTTGACCACCAAACTGATTGCATGGAAATCCCAAAATTTCCAGACCTTGATCTTTATATTTTTCGTAAAGTTTTTCTAATCCTGAAAATTGTGGGGTAAAACCACACTTACTCGCTGTATTGACGATCAAAAGTACCTTGCCTTCGTAATCTGCAAGTGGCTTGCTTTTGCCATCTAACAATTCAGCTTCAAACTGATAAATGTTAGTCATGGATAGGTTTCCTCATCATTTTTTTCTTGTGTTTCTAAGTCCAAAGAAGCCGAGTTGACACAATAACGCAAACCGGTCGGTTCTGGGCCATCCGGGAAAACATGCCCTAAGTGTGCGTCACAATGATGACAAACAATCTCAGTTCTGACCATTCCGTGTGAAGTATCAGGTAATTCTTCTACCACTGAACTGCTGACAGGACGGTAGAAACTTGGCCAGCCACAGCCGCTGTCATACTTGGTCTCAGACGAGAACAGTGGCGTGCCGCAGCAACGGCATACATAGGTGCCATCTTGCTTGGTATTCCAGTATTTTCCAGTAAATGCCGGCTCGGTTCCCTTCTCGCGCGTAATGCGAAACTCCTCAGGTGATAACTCTCTTTGCCATTCCCGGTCTGATTTATTGAGTTTTCCCATGATCACATACCTTTTTATCTTGCTATTTAAAATAGGATAATCCTATATTTACGTGATTCATTTTAAAAATTCTAGTCTTTATTCAACATTTTACAAAAGACATATAATGCCGAAAAAAGCAAAAAGAAAGCAAATATAAAAATAAAAGTAAGCAATTTTTACATTAAATGTTTTTTAGTGAGCAAATTTAATGGTATTCTTAGCTCTAAATTTGCTCAGGATTAAAAAATGTCGCAAAAAAAGAGCGTAATTTTTAAAAATCTGCTGCCTGTGATCAAACAATATCAGCAGCTTGGATTTACGCATGAAAAAATTGTTGCACTACTTCGAGATGAACATGATCTCGATCTAGTCACAACTGAGACATTTAAAAGTTATTTATATCGTTATGCAAAAGTGACCTCCACTCCTTCCGAGAACATCAAAATGCCGAACACTTTCCAAACCCCTCGCGAGATCAAGAAATCATCTAAGCTCGAGCATGTATGCTACGACATTCGCGGACCTGTGTTACGAGCGGCCATCGAGATGGAAGAAGCCGGTCACAAAATTATCAAATTAAATATTGGCAATCCTGCCCCATTCGGTTTTGAAGCGCCGCAGGAAATTATCAACGATGTGGCTTTAAACCTGCCGAATGCGATTGGCTACACGGATTCCAAAGGGATTTTCCCGGCGCGTAAGGCGATCTGTCAGTATTATCAGCAAAAAGGCATTCTAGATATGCACGTCAATGACGTCTATATCGGCAATGGTGTGTCTGAACTGATCGTGATGGCCATGCAAGGTCTACTGGATGATGGCGATGAAATGCTGATTCCAATGCCGGATTATCCACTCTGGACGGCAGCAGTGAATCTGTCTGGCGGTACAGCGATTCACTATAAATGTGATGAAGAAAATCACTGGTATCCAGATATTACTGACATGGAAAGCAAAATCACGCCAAATACCCGTGGTATTGTGATTATTAACCCGAATAACCCGACCGGTTCGGTTTACCCACGTCATGTGTTGCAGCAAATCGTCGACTTGGCCAAGAAATATGACCTGATTTTATTTGCTGATGAAATCTACGACAAAATTATTTACGATGGAATCGAGCATGTTGCTGTAGCAGCTCTGGCTGGCGATCAGCTCTGTGTTTCGTTTAACGGTTTATCTAAAGCCTATCGTATTGCTGGTTTCCGTTCCGGCTGGATGGCCATTACCGGCGATAAAGCACGTGCCGCAGACTATATCGAAGGTTTGGATATGCTGGCATCGATGCGTTTGTGTGCCAACCATCAGGCTCAATATGCGATTCAGACTGCACTGGGCGGTTATCAGTCAATTAACGACCTAATTCGCCCAGGTGGGCGTTTATATGAACAGCGCAATATTGCCTGGGAAATGCTGAACGAGATTCCAGGTGTATCTTGTGTCAAGCCTGAAGGTGCAATGTACTGTTTCCCGAAACTGGATCCGAATGTGTATCCAATTCAGGACGATGAAAAACTGATGCTGGATTTGTTACGTGCCGAGAAAGTGCTTCTGGTTCAAGGTACAGGCTTTAACTGGCCAACACCGGATCATTTCCGTGTAGTGTTCCTGCCGGCTGAAAATGAACTGCGTGAAGCCATTACCCGTGTTGGCCGTTTCCTGGCCAAGATACGTTAATTCTTGAAATAGACAATATAAAAAACCGCGTTGAGACGCGGTTTTTTATTTCTATGAAAAAATTCAGGCTTTTGACTGATGAAATCTTAAAAATCTTACCGGTTTCTTTGAGCAAATTTCTGCACTCAATGGTTTCTTTTCAGGCAATTTTTCCCTTTATTATGAAGATTCATGTTATTTTTTGACCAAACATAAAATTCCATGAGTACACGGATGTCCTCAAACACAATCAAGCTCAGCCTGTTTCTCTGTCTTAGTATGTGCTTGGGCATTGGCATTCTTCGCTTTTCTTATACCGCACTGTTACCTGGCACACGCGAAGCCTTTGGCTGGAGTACAGATTTTGCCAGTCTCTTGGGCAGTGCCAATTTGCTGGGTTATTTAATCGGTGCATTTACGGCCATGCGTCTGCCTCAAGACCGCAGCATGAGTACCTATATTCAAATTTCAGCCTTTGCCGGTATGCTCAGCCTGATGTGCTGTGCATTTTCTGGTTTTTCTGAAGTATGGTATATCGCTTGGCGGATTATTTCCGGGATCAGCGGTGGACTGATGATGATCTTATCGCCGAGTGTGGTTGCACAGTGCTGTGAACTTCAAGACCGTCTTAAAATCAACTTTATTGGTTTTAGCGGAATTGGACTAGGCGTTTTAATTGCGACCCTGTTTCTGCCTTATCTGGATCAAATTTCCATACAGACGGCCTGGCTAATCTTATGTGGTTTTGCTTTGCTTATCTGTATCGTTTTAAGTCTACTGATTCAGAAATTTAAGCCATATTTGTCGGCACAAGCTCCTGCGGTTACCTCTCATCTATCTCTGAATAGCGTCTTTTATAGTTTACTTACAGTTTATGCTTGTAGTGCTTTCGCTTATATACCGCATTCACTCTTCTGGATTGATTATTTAAGCCAGCAGTTGGGATTGAGCTTGTTCTGGATTAATTTCAACTGGATTCTGTATGGACTAGGTAGTGCTTTAGGCGCCTTGAGTGCTTATGCACTGGCCAGAAAATGGGGTAATTTTGCTGCCCTGAAAATTCTTTATAGTCTTTATATTATGGCTATTTTTATTGCAACCCTAGATGCCAGCCCATTGCTTACTTTTAGCTCTTCCTTTTTTACCGGGATGCTAAATCCGGCTGTGGTGTTCCTGACCTCCTATACCATTTTGCAACTGTATGGACTGGCTTATAAAAAGCTCTGGAGTATTGCCACCTTGTGTTTTGCCTCGATTCAGCTAATCGGTGGGCTCAGTTTTAGTGCGCTGCAATATTTTGGATTGAGCTATCATCAACAGTTCATACTGGCCACATTTGTTCTTTTATTAGGAACGTTACAATTGTTCTGGTACACACGTCCTGTCAGACTCAAATCTGAACAACAAACTCTGCCAATTTCTGCTCATGGAGAAGGGACTAAATAAGGATAAGGATTGGTTGCTCCTTGCCCACCTAAATAAATCCCATAATGTAAATGCGGCGGGGTATTTTTGGCATTACCTGTATTCCCCACATAAGCGATGACTTCACCTGCCTCAACCCAGTCGCCTTCCTGAATATGTTCTGCATAGTCATCCAGATGTGCATAATAATGTTGGCTCATATTTGGACCGGTCACCCAGATGATTTTTCCACCCAGATTGTTGGTGCCAATCCTACGCACAATACCTGGGGTCGCGCTAAATACTGGCGTACCGCGTTTGGCAAAAATATCCGTACCTTCGTGTTTACGACCGTCACTACGCGCTGCTCCCCAAGTATCATTAATCTGACCAACTCTGACGCCTTCAACCGGAATCTGTAGCGGAGCTTCTAACTGGGCTCTCTGTAATTGCCAATACAGATAAGGGCTTTTCCAACCTGCTGCTTCACCTGAAGGCGGTGGCTGACAGGCAGTTAGTAGAAAACCTATAGATAACAGTAAGCTTATAATCCGAAGAAATTTCACCAATATTCGCATTAAATTAAATAGATGACTTTTATCTTAATCACAACCGCCTAATTTAAAGTCACAATCCTGTTATTTTTAGTGATGATTTTATACAAGCGTTCAAATAACAAAACCCTCAAATGAGGGTTTTGTTATTTTAGGTGGATAGGAGATTATCTACGTTTTTTAGCACGAGATGGTTTCGATGGTTGTTGCTGTTGCTGCTCTTCATTCTGAGCATTGTCCTGCTTGTCTTTTTGTTGGACCTGCTTATGTCTCGCTTTAGCTTTAGCCATGATTTACTCCTTTGGAGAAACGTCTCTATATCACTGGAAGTTCCATTCATCACTCTAACGTTTATACAAAATAAGCCAATCGCTGAGCTGTATCCAAATACGTCAATGTAATACAGTGTTTACTAAGTTATTCAGCTTAGAACGAATCATTTCTAGGCTCATTACACTTCTTACATGATCTTGCAGCCTGATACTTATTTTAACGTTTAACCTTAAACCGTTCAGCCTTTGCTTCCCAATAAAGTGATAAAAAAACCCGCCGTAATTGCGGGTTTTTTTATTCATAAATTGCATCGCAATTTCAGGCATCCATATTGGCAATAATCGCTTCACCAAACTCGGAACAACGCAGCAAGGTCGCCCCTGGCATTAAGCGCTCAAAATCGTAGGTCACCGTTTTTGCCGCAATCGCACCCGAAATCCCCTTGATGATCAGGTCGGCAGCTTCTATCCAGCCCATATCACGCAGCATCATTTCTGCTGACAGAATAATCGAACCCGGATTTACTTTATCTTGTCCAGCATATTTAGGCGCTGTACCGTGGGTTGCTTCATAAACTGCAATCGAACCGCCGATATTGGCACCCGGTGCAATCCCGATCCCGCCGACTTCCGCAGCCAGCGCATCAGAAATATAATCACCATTTAAGTTCAGTGTCGCAATTACAGAATAATCCGCCGGACGCATCAAGATTTGCTGCAAGAAGGCATCAGCAATGACATCTTTAATAATAATGTCTTTGCCTGTTCTTGGATTTTTGATTTTAACCCATGAACCACCATCTAAAAGCTCACCGCCGAAACGTTCCAATGCGACCTCATAGCCCCACTCTTTAAATGCCCCTTCGGTGTATTTCATGATATTGCCTTTGTGCACCAAGGTCACACTCGGCTTGTCATTCTCAATGGCAAATTGAATCGCTTTACGTACCAGACGCTGGCTACCTTCTTTGGAGACAGGTTTGATTCCGATTCCACAATTGTCTTCAAAGCGGATGTTGGTTACACCCATTTCTTCTTTCAAAAACTTGATAACCTTTTTCGCTTCCTGAGAATCTGCTTTCCATTCAATACCGGCATAAATATCTTCTGAATTCTCACGGAAAATCACCATGTCGGTCAGTTCCGGATTATGTACTGGCGAAGGTACCCCTTCAAACCAGCGCACCGGACGTACACAGACATATAAATCCAGTTCCTGACGTAAAGCCACATTCAAGGAACGAATACCACCACCGACTGGCGTGGTCAGTGGACCTTTAATCGATATCACATAATCGCGCAGTGCTTCGAGAGTTTCTTCAGGCATATAGGTGCCGTAAATTTTGTCAGCTTTTTCACCGCAGTAGACTTCCATCCATTCGATGGAACGCTTCCCGGCGTATGCTTTTTGCACAGCAGCATCTACCACAGTTCGCATTGTTGGTGTAATATCTGCACCAATTCCATCCCCTTCGATAAATGGGATAATTGGATTATTTGGTACGTTGAGTGACAGGTCTGCATTAACGGTAATTTTGGTACCATCCACAGGTACTACGATTTTTTGATATCCCATTATTAGTATTCTCCCGGATGCCGCTGACAAATCTAAAATAATTGCCAATTAGGCAATACTTTCAACTGTTCTTAACGCATAATATTCTAATCCAGATTTGTTGTTTTTGAGATTTATACGGGAAATAACTAAATTTCCCTTTTAAATAAACCTCTACATTTTTTAAATTAATGTAATTATAGAAGTTATTTCCTATGAAAATCGTCATTCTAAACAAACCTTATGACGTCCTCTCCCAATTCCGTGCGGATGAAAAGCACCCAACCATGGCTGATTTTGTCAACGACAAAGATTTACGTCTTGCGGGTCGTTTGGACATGGACTCAGAAGGTCTGGTTTTCCTCACCGATCACGGTGGTCTCAACCAATATATCACCAATCCTGCCAATAAAAAGTTTAAAACTTATATGGTGCAAGTGGAAGGTGATGTGACCGAAGAAGCACTTGAACAGCTTCGTAAAGGCGTTGAACTGAAAGATGGCATGACGCTTCCTGCACGTGCTGAAAAAGTGTCTGAACCGGAATGGTTGTGGGAGCGTAATCCTCCTGTACGTTTCCGTGCCTCTGTTCCGACGTCTTGGGTTGAGATTTCAATCTGTGAAGGTCGTAACCGTCAGGTTCGTCGTATGACATCTGCTGTCGGCTTCCCTACACTGCGTTTGATCCGTACCAAAATTGGTGAGATTGATTTGGTTCGTATGGGATTGCAACCGGGTGAAACCAGAGAAATTGAACCATTACTTTATCCAGACTTCCAGAATGTTCCTGCGGAAGAACCATACCGTTCACGCTCTTATGTGAAAAAGCCGGGTGGTACGGGTGGTAAGCCAATGGTTCGCAAGAACAAAGATGGTTCTGTGAAAAAGTCTGGCACCAAACGTATCTGGCAAATGGATGAAAGTGAAAAGCCGCGTCGTAAGACCAATGGCACAACTCGTCCAAATACCAAAGCACCACGTGGTCGCGGCCGCGGTCGTGGCTAAGTTTGAATAGATTCAATCAAGCTCACTTCGGTGGGCTTTTTTTATTACATAACTTAAATATTTTTTTATTTTTCAATCTATTAGAATTAATTAAAGTATTCATTTTAATGTGAGTCTCATGAAAAAAATAATTTTCGCTTTAGCTGCGACTTCCCTTTCAACTTTTGGCTTTGCCAATCCGCTGAGTGTGCATGTACTTAATCAGGAAACCGGCCTACCCTCTGCTAATGTCACGGCCACCCTAGAAGCTCAACAAGGTGAGAAATGGGTCAAGCTCAATGAAGCCAAGACAGACAGTAATGGTCGTATTAAAGAATTTTATCCTAAAGACACCGCGTTACAAAAAGGCGTTTATAAAGTAACGTTTAAAACGAGTGATTGGTTTAAGGCCAATAATCAACGGACGTTCTTCCCTGAAGTGCCGGTAGTTTTTGTGATTGATGGCACGTTGGAGCATTACCATATTCCACTGTTATTAAGTTCTTATGGCTATTCAACGTATCGGGGGAATTGAGTTTATTACTTATCAATCATGTTAGATTCAAGTTCATAAAATGGATGCTTAGATTGATAAATATATGTTTTTAGTAACTTCTTATAGTCTCTTCCATTTTTACTCTGATACTCAATTATAAAATCAGCGTCAACTTCTTTATGCTTATTTAATTCATCTAATTTCGTTTGGTCTAGTTCAAACTTAATATGTTTAACCTCACTAGCTAAAAATTTATTTTCTTTAGCTATAACTGCGTTTTTTTCACCTGATTGTATTTTAAAATCAAACGCATCTTCACCCAAGTTTTCGATTATCAAATATAAGTTCGCATAACAATTAATAGTCATTTCCTTATTTGAAAATACAGTCCTAACTCTAGAACTCAATAGATCTCTTGCGAAAGTTAATTTAAGAGCGTCCAGTTCACCATTCCAGCAATTAAATTCATTCTTAGACCAAATCGTTTCCGTCTATTTC